>NZ_JBSVVZ010000022.1:0-89547 GCF_054071875.1 Pseudomonas sp. SDO524_S393
GCAGGCACCTCGGTACATCAGTTGAACCGAGGTGATGCTATCGCAGGCAAGCCAGCTCCCACAAAAGCCAGCTCCCACATTGACCGGGTCTGACCTTGAGAATGTAAAAAGCCCGCCACCGAGTGCTCGGTGGCGGGCTTTTTTATGCGCGTGACGCTTAGATCGCGCCGCGCTGACGCAACAGCTCCAGCACCCGCTTGACGCTGTCCTCCAGCGACAGGGCCTGGGTGTCGATCACAAGATCGGCATTCAACGGCACGTCGTACGGGAAAGACTCGCCCGGGATGTTGTCGCCACCGGCGGCATACAGACCTTGCGGATCACGCTCGGCGCACACCAGCGGCGAGGCCTGCACGTAAACGGTGAGCAGACGGTCGCTGCCGATCAGCGCCTTGGCCTGTTCGCGGCCTTCGGCATCCGGCGCCACAAACGCGGCCAGGGTCAGCAGGCCCGCTTCGTTGAACTGACGCGCCACATGGGCGGCACGACGCCAGTTCTCGGTACGCCCGGCACGGTCCTGCGGCAAGCCCTTGTTCAGGTCGTGACGCAGGTTCTGGCCATCCAGTACGAACACCGCACGCCCCATGTCGAACAGCTTGCGCTCGACGGCATACGCCAGGGTGCTCTTGCCTGCACCCGACAGGCCGCTGAACAGCACGGTGGCCGGTTGTTGGCCGAAGCGCAAAGCACGCTCCTCGGTGGCTACATGGGCCAATTTGCCGTGCTGCGCCGCGCCGCCGTGACTGACCGGCGGGGCAATGATCATGCCCGCCGCCACGGTACCGTTGGTCAAACGGTCGATAACGATGAACGCGCCGGTGGTGCGGTTGCTCTCGTAACCGTCTAAAGCGATGGCCGCATCGAGACTGACCTTCACCCGGCCGATCTCGTTGAGTTGCAGGGCGCTCGCCGGGCCTTGCTCCAGCGTGTTCACGTCAACGCGGTGCACGATGCTGGTAATGGAGCCCGGCACGTAGCTGGTGGCGCGCTTGATGTCGTATTTCTTGCCCGGCAGCATCGGCTCTTCGGCCATCCACACCAGCATGGCGTCGAAGCCATCGGTCACTTGCGGCACGTTGTCGGCATGCACCAACAGATCACCGCGGGAGATGTCGATCTCGTCTTCCATGGTCAGGGTCACGGCCTGGCCGGGACCGGCGTGCTCCAGCTCACCCTCGAAGGTGACGATGGATTTGACGCGGCTGCTCTTGCCCGACGGCAACACCACCACTTCATCGCCCTTGTGCACCACACCACTGGCCAAGGTACCGGCGAAACCCCGGAAGTTCAGGTTCGGACGGTTGACGTATTGCACCGGAAAGCGCAGGTCGGCGTAATTTCGGTCGTTGGCGATCTCGACAGTCTCGAGGATCTCCATCAGCGACTGCCCGGTGTACCAAGGCGAACGCTCGCTCTTGTTCACCACGTTGTCGCCCTTGAGCGCCGACATCGGCACAAAGGCCAGGGTGCTCGGCTTGAAAGCGATACCGTCGGCGAATTTCAGGTAATCGGCTTTGATCGACTCGAATACGCTCTGGTCGAAGCCATTGATGTCCATCTTGTTGACGGCCACCACGATGTGCTTGATACCCAGCAGCGAAGCGATATAGCTATGGCGACGGGTCTGGGTCTGCACGCCGTAGCGGGCGTCGATCAGGATGATCGCCAGGTCACAGGTGGACGCACCGGTGGCCATGTTGCGGGTGTACTGCTCATGGCCGGGGGTGTCGGCGATGATGAATTTGCGTTTGGCGGTGGAGAAGTAGCGGTACGCGACATCGATGGTGATGCCCTGCTCACGCTCGGCCTGCAGGCCGTCGACCAGCAACGCCAGGTCGATGTCGTCACCGGTGGTGCCGACTTTCTTCGAATCGCGGGTGATGGCTTCCAGGTGATCTTCGTAGATCATCTTGGAGTCGTGCAGCAGGCGCCCGATCAGGGTGCTCTTGCCGTCGTCGACGTTGCCGCAGGTCAGGAAGCGCAGCATTTCCTTGCGCTCGTGCTGGCCCAGGTAGGCGAGGATGTCCTCGCTGATCAAATCGGATTGATGCGACATTGGTGACAGCCCCTTAGAAATAACCCTGACGTTTTTTATCTTCCATCGAGCCTGCGCCATCGTGGTCGATGACACGGCCCTGGCGCTCGGAAGTTCGCGTCAGGAGCATTTCCTGAATGATGTCCGTCAGCGTCTCGGCTTCGGACTCCACCGCGCCCGTCAACGGGTAGCAGCCAAGGGTACGGAAACGGACTTTCTTTTTGACGATCCGGGCTTTGTCCTCGTCGGACAAATGCTCGAGGATGCGATCGTCGTCGATCATGATCAACGTGCCGTTCTTCTCGATCACTTCGCGCTCGGCGGCGAAGTACAGAGGCACGATGGGGATGCCTTCCAGGTAGATGTACTGCCAGATGTCCAGCTCGGTCCAGTTGGACAGCGGGAACACGCGGATCGACTCGCCCTTGTTGACGTTGCCGTTGTAGACGTTCCACAGCTCGGGGCGCTGGTTCTTCGGGTCCCAGCGGTGCTTGCTGTCGCGGAACGAGTACACGCGCTCCTTGGCGCGGGATTTCTCTTCATCGCGACGGGCACCGCCGAACGCTGCGTCGAAACCATGCTTGTCCAAGGCCTGCTTGAGGCCTTCGGTCTTCATGATGTCGGTGTGCTTGGCGCTGCCATGGGTGAACGGGTTGATGCCCTGCGCCACGCCGTCCGGGTTGACGTGGGTGATCAGGTCCAGGCCCAGCTCTTCGACCATCTTGTCGCGGAACTTGTACATCTCCTGGAATTTCCAGCGGGTGTCGACGTGCATCACCGGGAACGGCAGCTTGCCCGGAAAAAAGGCCTTGCGCGCCAGGTGCAGCATCACGGCCGAGTCTTTACCGATCGAGTAGAGCATCACCGGGTTGTCGAACTCGGCGGCGACCTCGCGGATGATGTGGATGCTTTCCGCCTCCAGCTGTTTCAGATGCGTCAGTTTGTCGACCATGGCTACTCACGGAAAAACGATCTTATGGACGGCCAACGGGCCGTGTTCGAGCGGGGCATGCTAGCACAGCACCTTCTTCTATTCAGGGAGCCTACTAGATCGAAACGGTATATGAATATGCCCCTCAGTTTGGGCCGAAACGCGGTCAAGGGTGGGAGCTGGCTTGCCTGCTCCCACACAAGCCTGCCACATCGTTGTCCGGCAGCGAGGATCAGATCGGATTCGGGCAATCGATGAACAAATGCTCCAGCGCAAAACGCCGCGCCAGGTAATCGCCCAGTGCCTGTACGCCGTAACGCTCGGTGGCGTGGTGGCCGGCAGCGATGAAGCTGATGTCGTTTTCCCGCGCGCTGTGGAACGTCTGCTCGGAGGCTTCGCCGCTCAGGTACAGGTCGACACCGGCCGCGATCGCCTGGTCGATGTAACCCTGGCCGCCGCCAGTGCACCAACCGACGCGCCGGATCATCTCGCTGCCTTCGATCAACAGCGGCTCACGCCCCATGACTTCTTGCACGCGTCGTGCAAAGTCACGGGGCGACAAGGGCTCGGCGAGGGAGCCGACCAGGCCGACGACTTTGGGGTTGCTCGGGTCCAGCGGGCCCTCGACGGTGATGTCCAGCTGGCGAGCCAGTTGCACGTTGTTGCCGACGTCGGGGTGCAGGTCTAGGGGCAGATGGTAGGCCAGCAGGCTGATATCGTGCTTGAGCAAGGTCTTCAGGCGGCGTTGTTTCATGCCGGTGATGCAGGGGTTCTCACCCTTCCAGAAGTAACCATGGTGCACCAGGATCAGGTCGGCCTGGGCCTCGACGGCGGCGTCGAGCAGCGCCTGGCTGGCGGTCACGCCACTGACGATGCGCGTCACTTGCGGGCGCCCCTCGACTTGCAGGCCGTTGGGGCAGTAGTCGGCGATTTTGGCGCTGGCGAGGTAGCGGTCCGCTTCCTCGACGAGGGTGCTAAGGGGGACAGCCATGAAAGACTCCTAAATATCCCGTTCCGAGGCGCTCGCGGCCTCGTATAATGCGCGACATTATGGGCGCTCTTGCGCCCCCTGCAACCTGTCAGGACTTACTTGATGCTCAAGGCGCTGCGTTTTTTTGGATGGCCATTGTTGGCTGGCGTGCTGATCGCGATGTTGATCATTCAGCGCTTCCCCGAGTTTGTAGGCTTGCCGAGCCTCGATGTGAACCTGCAACAGGCCCCGCAGACCAGCGCGGTGGTGCAGGGCCCGGTGACCTACGCAGACGCCGTCACCATCGCGGCCCCCGCCGTGGTCAACCTGTACACCACCAAGGTGATCAATAAGCCGGCCCACCCGCTGTTCGAAGACCCGCAGTTCCGCCGTTTCTTCGGTGACAATTCACCCAAGCAGCGCCGTATGGAATCCAGCCTCGGCTCGGGCGTGATCATGAGCCCTGAAGGCTACATCCTCACCAACAACCACGTGACCAGCGGCGCCGACCAGATTGTCGTGGCCCTGCGCGACGGCCGCGAAACCCTGGCCCGCGTGGTGGGCAGCGACCCGGAAACCGACTTGGCGGTGCTCAAGATCGACCTCAAAAGCTTGCCGTCGATCACCATTGGCCGATCCGAAGGGCTGCGCGTAGGCGACGTGGCACTGGCCATCGGCAACCCGTTCGGCGTCGGTCAGACAGTCACCATGGGCATCATCAGTGCCACCGGGCGCAACCAGTTGGGCCTGAACAGCTACGAAGACTTCATCCAGACCGACGCAGCGATCAACCCTGGCAACTCCGGCGGGGCGCTGGTGGATGCCAATGGCAACCTGACCGGCATCAATACGGCGATTTTCTCCAAGTCCGGCGGCTCTCAGGGCATCGGCTTTGCGATCCCGGTCAAGCTGGCGACGGAGGTGATGAAGTCGATCATCGAACACGGCCAGGTGATTCGCGGCTGGCTGGGCATCGAAGTACAGCCGTTGACCAAGGAACTGGCCGAGTCGTTTGGCCTGACCGGGCGCCCAGGCATCGTGGTGGCCGGGATCTTCCGTGACGGCCCGGCGCAGAAAGCCGGCCTGCAACTGGGCGACGTTATTCTGAGCATCGACGGCGAGCCGGCGGGTGATGGTCGCCGGTCGATGAACCAGGTGGCGCGGATCAAGCCGACCGACAAGGTGGCGATCCAGGTGATGCGCAACGGCAAGGAGATCAAGCTGCTGGCGGAGGTCGGCCTGCGTCCACCGCCTGCGCCGATCAAAGAAGAACAGTAAAACCTGGCCCAGGTACCCGTTCGCGGGTACCTGTAAGCACATGTTTCAAAACGAATCCATTCTCAATAGGCATGTTATATTGTTTCAATATAGATATTGGAACGCTCTACCATGCCGTCTCGAAGAATTGCCCCACTGGCCGGGTTGGCCCTGGGTTTGTTGCTGGACCCGGCATACGCCGACGACACCGTCGAACTGGACACCATCAGCGTCACCACCGACGCTTACGAATCCGCGACCGGCCCGGTCCAGGGCTATCGCGCCACCCGCTCCGCCAGCGCGACAAAAACCGACACCGCCCTTCGAGACATCCCCCAGTCCATCAGCGTGATTCCCGCCACGGTGCTCAAAGACCTGGGCAGCACGAATGTAGAGCGTGCCCTGGAATTTGCCGGCGGCGTGTCCAAACAGAACAACTTCGGCGGCCTGACCCTCTACGAATACAGCGTGCGCGGCTTCACCACCTCGGAGTTCTACCAGGACGGTTTCAGCGCCAATCGCGGCTATCCCAGCACCCCGAACGCAGCCAATATCGAACGCATCGAAGTGCTCAAGGGCCCCGCCGCCAGTCTCTATGGACGTGGCGATCCCGGCGGCACCGTGAACATCGTCACCAAGAAACCCCAGCCCGACGCCTTCGCCACCCTGCAAACCAGTGCCGGCAGTTGGGACCGCTATCGCACCGCCCTGGATGTGAATACGCCCCTGGATGCCGAAGGCCGCGTGCTGTCGCGGATCAACCTGGCGGTGGAAGACAACCACAGCTTCCGCGATCACGTAGATGCCAAGCGCGTATTCGTCGCGCCGTCCTTCAGCTGGCAACTCGATCCGGACACCAACCTGCTGGTGGAAAGCGAATTCGTGCGCCATCGCTCCACTTTCGACCGCGGCATCGTGGATGCCCCCGGACTCTCACGCTCAACCTTCCTCGGCGAGCCCAACGATGGCGACATCGCCAACCACAACAACCGTCTGCAAGCCACCCTTGAGCACCACCTCAACGACGCCTGGAAACTGCGCCTGGCCAGCCACTACAAACAAGGCAGCCTGTGGGGTGACGCCTCGGAAAACCGCGCACTGAATAGCGACGGTCACACCCTCAGCCGCCGCTACCGCGAGCGCTCCACCGGCTGGCACGACAGCATTACCCAGTTGGAACTGCGCGGCCTGTTCGACATCGGCAGTTGGCAGCACGAACTGCTGATCGGCACCGAATACGAGGACTACCGCAAGAAGGAACGGGTAACAGCCATCGCCGGCAGCCCCTACGCCATCGACATCTACAACCCGGTCTACGGCCAACCCAAACCCAACGGCGCCCGCTCCGGCACCGATTTCTACGAGCAGACCAAAAGCCATGCGCTGAACCTGCAAGACCAGATCGTCTTCACCGACCGCCTGCGCGGCATGCTCGGCGCACGCTTCGAGCACTTCGAGCAAAGCACCGACGACTTCACCCGCAACCACGCCAAGAGCCGACAAACCCACGACGCCCTCACCCAGCGCGTCGGCCTGCTCTACCAGCTCACGCCAGAAGTCGGGGTGTTCGCCAACGCCTCCACTTCGTTCAAGCCCAACAACGGCCTGGACGCCGCCGGCAAATCCTTCAAGCCGGAAGAAGGCACGGGCTTTGAAGTGGGGATCAAGAGCGAGCTGTTCGACGACCGTCTCAGCACCACGCTCGCCGCGTTCCATATCGAAAAGGAAAACGTGCTGACCCTCGATCCCGCCACCAATACCAACCGCGCCATCGGCAAGGCACGCAGCCAAGGCCTGGACCTGCAGTTGACCGGTCAGGTGAGCGATGCGGTGCGGGTGATCGGCGCATTCGCATACATCGACGCCGAAGTCACCAAGGGCGACAAGGCCATCCCCGCCGGCAGCCGGATCCTCGGCGTGGCCAAACGCAGCGCCAGCCTGCTCGGTGTGTACGAGTTCCAGGACGGCGCATTGCGCGGCTCAGACCTGGGCGCTGCGCTGACCTACGTGGGCGATCGCTCCGGTGAAGCCGGCAGCCAATTTGAACTGCCCGCGTATCACACCGTCGACCTGCTCGCCCACTACAAGGCCACCCCGGACATCACCGTGGGCTTGAACCTGAATAATCTGTTCGATGAAAAGTACTACGAGCGCTCCTACAGCAATTACTGGGTCAACCCCGGTGAGCCGCGCAATTTCACCGTCAGCCTGACCCTCAACCTGTAAAAGGACACCCCCCATGCGCACCCTCGCCCCCCTGGCCCTGATCGGCCTGCTGTTCGCCACTCAAGCCTCGGCCCACGGCCTGTGGACCGAACAGCGTCGCGGCAATATCGAAGTGATCTACGGCCACGGTGCCGAAGACAATGCCTTCAAGGCCCGGAAAATCAGCGGCGCCTGGGCGTATGACGTCGGCGGCAAGATGATCCCGGTCACCGTGGAGCGCCTGGCCGACCACGCGCGCCTAAAGCCCCTCAAGTCGCCCGCAGTGCTGGCGGTAGCACTCGACAACGGCATGTGGTCGCAGACTGCGGATAAAAAATGGATCAATCAGGGACGCACCCAGGTGCCGGGAGCGATCGAATCGATACAGACCTTCAAATACAGCCTGGCGATTTATGAGCCGGGGGCCAAACTGCCGGCGTTGAAGCAGATCAAGCTGCTGATCCTGCCGGAAGCCGACCCGCTGACCGTCGGCCCGGGCCAGTCGTTACCGGTACGGGTGCTGCTCAACGGCCAACCGGCCGCCGGCGTCAAGTTGATTGGCGACTACCGCAACGCCCCCAATACCCTGAGCACCGAGACCGACAAGGATGGCCGCGCCCAGGTGGTGGTACGCAATGAAGGGCTGAACGTGATTGCCGCGCAGGTAGAGGTACCGCTCAAGGGCAACGCCGATGTGGCCACCGAGGGGCTGTTCACCTCGCTGACCTTCCTCGGCGAACCCCACCACGAATGACCGAACCCTAACGGTCAGACGGCGCTCGTTCACACAGCGTGTTGAGCGCCGCTGCCCACTGCGGATCATCATTGAGGCACGGCACCAGCACCAACTCCTCACCGCCGGCTTCGCGGAACTGCTCCAGACCCCGATCGCCGATCTCTTCCAGCGTCTCGATGCAATCGGCAACAAACGCCGGGCACATCACCAGCAGCTTTTTCACGCCCTCACGGGCCAAGGCATCCAGACGCGCTTCGGTGTAAGGCTCGATCCACTTGGCCCGGCCCAGCCGCGACTGGAAAGCCACCGACCACTTATCCTCCGGCAACCCCATGCGGGCGGCGAACGCCCGTGCCACGCTGAAGCATTGCCCGCGATAGCAGGTGGCGCGCACTTCGGGCGACGCGTTCGCGCAGCAATCGGTAGCCCCATCGAAGGTATGTCCCGGGTTGAGTTTTTTCAGGTGCCGCTCCGGCAAACCATGGAAGCTGAACAGCAGGTGATCGTAGTTCTGCTGCAAGTGCGGTTTTGCACTGGCTACCAGCGCGTCGAGGTATTCGGGTTGGTCGTAGAAGGGTTGCAGGGTGGCAAATTGCAGGTCGAGTTTATGGTCGCGCACCACGCGCCGCGCCTCTTCCACCACGGTGGTCACGGTGCTGTCGGCAAACTGCGGGTACAGCGGCGCCAGAGTCACTTTGCGGATGCCCTGACCCGCCAGACGGGTCAGCACGCTTTCGATGGACGGTTCGCCGTAGCGCATGGCCAACTCCACGGGACCTTGGCGCCATTGCGCGGTCATCTGCTGTTGCAAGCGGCGACTGAGCACCACCAGCGGCGAGCCCTCATCCCACCAGATCGAGGCGTAGGCGTGCGCCGACTGTTCGGGACGCTTGATCAGGATCAGCGACACCAGCAAGCGCCGCACCGGCCAGGGCAGGTCGATCACATAAGGGTCCATCAGAAACTGATTGAGGTAGCGGCGTACATCAGCCACCGAGGTCGAGGCCGGCGAGCCGAGGTTGATCAGTAACAACGCGTGATCCGTCATGCAACATCCTATCTCTAGAGGCGGCTGGACAAGTCGTCCAAGGCCGCACGCAACTCAGTGAACCGGAACGTGAAACCGGCGGCCAGCAAGCGTTCGGGAACCGCCTTCTGGCCGCCCAGCAGTAACCCGGACAGCTCGCCCAACCCCAGCTTCAACGCAAAGGCCGGCATCGGCATGAACGCCGGGCGGTGCAGCACCTGGCCCAACGTCTTGGCAAACTCGCGATTGCGCACCGGGTGCGGCGCGCAGGCATTATAAGGACCACTGGCATCCGCCTTGTGCAGAAGAAAATCAATCAGGGCGATTTGATCATCGATATGCACCCACGGCATCCACTGCCGACCATTGCCGATAGGCCCGCCCAGCGCCAGCTTGAATGGCAACAACAGCCGCGACAAAAAGCCGCCCTGCGCCGCCAGCACCAGGCCGGTACGCACCAACACCACGCGGATACCCAAGGCTTCGGCGCGTTGGGCGGTCTCTTCCCAGGCAATACAGAGCTGGCTGGGGAAATCGTCCAGCACCGGGCCGCTGGCTTCGGTCAATTCACGCTCGCCGCCATCGCCGTACCAGCCTACCGCCGAACCGGAAATCAGCACGGATGGTTTGTGTTCCAGACTCTCAAGCCACGCCAGCAAGGTTTCGGTCAAACTGATGCGGCTGCTCCAGAGCAGCGCCTTGCGCTTGTGGGTCCAGGGGCGGTCGGCGATGGGCGCACCGGCCAGGTTGACCACCGCATCCACCGGGTCGGTCACTGCATGCAGATGTTCAACACCGGCCACCTGAGCACCGCAGAGACTGGCCACGGTGTGCGGATGGAGGCTCCATACCGTCAGGCGATGGCCCTGGGCGAGCCAGTGTCGGCAGAGTTGGCGGCCGATCAAACCAGTACCGCCGGTCAGCAAAATATGCATGGGACCCTCCTCATGTAACGTTCGCCGCCGATCACTGGTCTATTTTATAAGCAGGGATCATTTTGTTACTCGGGCGTCACGCAGGTTTAAGCCTTGAGCTTTAACCATAGGTCACGCCGTAAGAACAGGTAAGCCAAAACTTATACCAAAAAACAATATTGTACAGCTATTGGTGTCGGCGTAGTCTGTACCCAACGGTAAAACGAGGCCTCCCATGACTGTTCCCATCGCGATCATCGGCACCGGCATCGCCGGTCTCTCCGCCGCCCGAGCGTTACGAGACGCGGGGCACGTCGTACAACTCTTCGATAAAAGCCGCGGCAGCGGTGGTCGCATGTCCAGCAAGCGCAGCGATGCCGGCTCACTGGACATGGGCGCCCAGTACTTCACCGCCCGCGACCGGCGCTTCGTCAACGAAGTGCAACGCTGGCAGAGCAACGGCTGGGCCGAACAGTGGAAGCCCCAGCTGTACAACTTCAAATCCGGCCAACTCACCCCCTCCCCCGATGAACAGGTCCGCTGGGTCGGCACACCCCGCATGAGCGCCATCACCCGCGCGCTGCTCGACGACCTGCCCGTGGCGTTCGGCTGCCGCATCACCGAAGTGTTCCAGGGCAAGCAGCACTGGAACCTGCTCGACGCCGACGGCGGCAGTCACGGTCCGTTCAGCCACGTCATCATTGCGACGCCCGCGCCCCAGGCTACCGCCCTGCTGGCCGCGGCGCCCAAGCTGGCAAGCGCCGCCGCCGGCGTGAAAATGGAACCGACCTGGGCCATCGCCCTGGCCTTCGACAAACCGCTGGATACCCCGATGCAAGGCTGCTTCGTGCAAGACAGTCCCCTTGACTGGCTGGCGCGCAACCGCAGCAAACCCGGGCGCGACACCACCCTCGACACCTGGGTGCTGCACGCCACCAGCGCCTGGAGCAAGGCCCACCTGGACTTGTCGAAAGAAGCCGTGATCGAACACTTGCACGGTGCCTTCGCCGAACTGCTGCACAGCGCCATGCCTGCGCCGTCGTTCAGCCTGGCGCACCGCTGGCTCTACGCACGACCGTCCGCCAGCCATGAGTTCGGCGTGCTGGCCGATGCCGACCTGGGCCTCTACGTGTGTGGCGACTGGTGCCTATCGGGCCGGGTGGAAGGCGCATGGCTCAGCGGCCAGGAGGCTGCACGACGCTTGATCGAACACCTTCAATGAACCGCATCAACCCCGCCAAACTGCTGCTGTCGAAGTGGACAGCGGCACGCCCGCAGCATCGGGAAAAACACTTTCTGGTCACCGAACTGTTTCGCGATGACGAAGGCACCGTGCTGGACATCGAGTTGCAAGCCGTCATGACCCGCCGCGCCGAACGCCTGCCCTGGCAAACCCTGCAGAACGCCGAAGACTGGCGCATCGGCTGGAAATAGGCCGCCGGTAAAAAGTTGTACAAAGAATTTGACTTGTACAGCATCAAACCTATGATGAGATCTAGTTGTACAAGCTTTGAATTTTGTACAGGAATCTTGCAGAGGTTGGCTTATGTTCGGCACCGTCAAACCAAAAATCGCCGTCAGCGCCTGCTTATTGGGCGAGAACGTGCGCTTCAACGGTGGGCATAAACAATCGCTGTTATGCAGCCAGACGCTGGCTGACTATTTTGACTTCGTGCCATTGTGCCCCGAAGTCGCCATCGGCCTGGGCATCCCGCGCGAGCCGATCCGCCTGGTGGGCGACCCTGCACAGCCACAGGCCGTAGGCACCGTGCACCGCGAGTTGAACGTGACCCAGCCACTGGATGACTACGGCCAACAGATGGCCCAGGAACACACCGACCTGTGCGGCTACATCTTTATGCAGAAGTCGCCCTCCTGCGGCCTGGAACGGGTCAAGGTATACCGCGACAACGGCACCCCGGTGGACGGCGGCGGTCGCGGCATCTACGCCCAGGCGTTCTGCGCGCGCCACCCAAACCTGCCGGTGGAAGAAGACGGTCGGTTGCACGACCCGGTATTGCGGGAGAACTTCCTGACCCGTGTTTTCGTGTACGCCAGCTGGCAACAACTGCTGGCGGACGGCCTGAGCCGTCACCGCCTGCTGGCCTTTCATGCGCGCTACAAATACCTGCTGATGGCCCACAGCCCGGCGCATTACAAAAGCCTGGGCCACCGGCTGGGCAGCATGACCCGGGACACCGATCTGGAAACCCTCGCCGCCGGCTACTTCAGCGAGCTGATGAGCGGCCTGAAAAAATGCGCCACCCGAGGCACCCACACCAATGTGCTGCTTCACATCAGCGGCTACCTCAAACAGGCCATCAGCGCCGACGACAAACGGGAAATGCAGACCGTCATCGGCCAATACCGTCACGGCATCGTGCCGCTGGTGGTGCCGCTAACCCTGCTCAAGCACCACTTTCGCCAACACCCGGACCGCTACATCGCACAGCAGGCCTACCTGCAACCGCACCCGGAAAACCTCAGCCTGCGCAATGCGATATAACCCATGAGAAGCATGATCAAACCTGCCCTGCAAGACGAACCCGGCGAAGACATCGCCCAAGCCCTCAAAGAGGGCTGGTTGCCGATTCGCGAAGTGGCGCGTCAAACCGGCGTCAATGCCGTGACCTTGCGCGCCTGGGAACGTCGCTACGGACTGATCGTGCCCCAGCGCACGCCCAAGGGGCACCGGTTGTTCAGTGCCGAGCATGTGCAACGCATCCACAGCATCCTGACCTGGCTCAATCGCGGCGTGCCGGTGAGCCAGGTCAAGGGCCTGATCGACTCCGCCCTGAGCGTTCCCGATGCCGTCGAAAGCGAATGGCATACCTTGCGTCAAAACCTGGTGCAGGCCATCAGCGAACTGACCGAGCGCCGGGTCGACGATGCCTTCAACCAGGCCATGGCGCTCTACCCGCCGCGCACCCTGTGTGAGCAACTGTTACTGCCGTTGCTGGAGGAGCTCGAACAGCGCTGGCAGGGCCAGTTCGGCGCGCAGATGGAGCGGGTGTTTTTCCTGTCCTGGCTGCGCAGCAAATTCGGCGCACGCATCTACCACAACAATCGCCAGTTGCACGGCGCGCCGCTGTTGCTGATCAACCATTCCGACCTGCCACTGGAGCCGCATCTGTGGCTGAGCGCCTGGCTCGTCAGCAGTGCCGATTGCCCGGTGGAGGTTTTCGATTGGCCGCTGCCCGCTGGCGAACTGGCCCTGGCGGTGGAGCGCCTGCAACCGCGCGCGGTGCTGCTGTATTCGAGCAAGGCCATGCACCTGCCGACCTTCACCAAATTGCTGGGCGGCGTCGGCTGCCCGCTGTTGATCGTCGGACCAACGGTATGCATCCATCAGGCCGAGTTGACGGTATTAGCCCGTGACCTCCCGGAATTGTTCATGGCCGAGACCCTGTTGTCGGCCCATCAAACCCTGATCCAGCGTGGGCTTATCTAAATGCATCTGATCTGGCTGCGCACCGACCTGCGCCTTCACGACAACACAGCCCTGACCGCCGCCAGTCAGCGCGGCCCGATGGCGGCTGTGTACTTGATCACGCCCGAACAATGGCTGGCCCACGATGATGCACCGTGCAAAGTCGACTTCTGGCTGCGCAACCTGCAAGCCCTCAGCCAAACGCTGGGCGAGTTGAATATCCCGCTGCTGATCCGCACCGCCGCGACCTGGGACCAGGCACCCGATGTACTGAGCGGGTTGTGCCGCGAACTCTCGGTGGAATCGGTGCACGTCAATGAGGAATACGGCATTCATGAAAGCCGTCGCGACGCGGCGGTGACCCGGGCGCTGGAAGCCCAGGGCGTGAGCTTTCACAGCTACCTGGACCAGCTGTTTTTCCAGCCCGGCAGTGTACTGACCAAAACCGGCTCCTACTTCCAGGTGTTCAGCCAGTTCCGCAAGGTGTGCTACACGCGATTGCACAGCAGCTTGCCGCGTCTGGTGACCGCGCCCAAAGCCCAGGCGAGACTCAACCTGAAAAGCGACCCGGTCCCGCAAACCGTCGATGGCTTCGCCCCGCCCAGCGAGGCACTGCGCGCGCTCTGGCCTGCCGGTGAAGAAGAAGCCCGTCGGCGCCTCGACGCTTTCGCCGACCAGCAGATCAGCTACTACAAGGACGAACGGGACTTCCCCGCCAAGCCCGGCACCAGCCAGCTGTCGGCCTACCTTGCCGCAGGCGTGGTGTCGCCACGCCAATGCCTGCACGCCGCATTGCAAACCAACCAGGGCGAATTCGAAAGCGGCGACCTGGGCGCCGTCACCTGGATCAATGAGCTGTTGTGGCGCGAATTCTACAAACACATTCTGGTGGGCTACCCACGGGTGTCCCGCCACCGCGCGTTTCGCCCCGAGACCGAAGCCGTGGCCTGGCGCAACGCGCCCAAGGACCTGGCCGCCTGGCAGGAAGCGCGCACCGGCCTGCCGATCATCGATGCGGCCATGCGCCAACTGCTGGAGACCGGCTGGATGCACAACCGCCTGCGCATGGTGGTGGCAATGTTCCTGACCAAGAACCTGCTGATCGACTGGCGCGAAGGCGAGCGCTTCTTCATGCGCCACCTGATCGATGGCGATCTGGCGGCCAACAACGGTGGCTGGCAATGGAGTTCGTCCACCGGCACCGACTCGGCGCCGTACTTCCGTATTTTCAGCCCCTTGAGCCAATCGGAAAAATTCGACAGCGAAGGCGTGTTCATCAAGCACTGGCTGCCGGAACTGGCCGCGCTGAACAAGAAGGAAGTGCACAACCCCGAGGCCGTCGGCGGTTTGTTCGGCGTGGCGGATTACCCGCGCGCCATCGTCGATCTGAAAAAATCCCGCGAGCGCGCCCTGGCCGCGTTCCGCAGCCTGCCATCGCGCCAAGCCATCGGAGCCGAGCATGAGTGAGTCCACCACGCCTCGTCGTTACTGGCTGACCGGCGCCAGCAGCGGCATCGGCGCCGCACTGGCTATCGAACTGCTCGAGAGCGGCGCCCATGTCGCGGTCAGCTCGCGCACCAAGGCGCCGCTGGAAACCCTGGCGAAACATTACCCGGGACGAGTGCTGGTCGTGGCGGGCGACCTGACCGACAGCCAGACCGTGCGCGAAATCGGCGAACACATCGCCAGCGCCTGGGGCGCACTGGACACCGTGATCCTCAACGCAGGCACCTGTGAATACGTAGACGCGCGCCAGTTCGACTCGTCGATCATCGAGCATGTGGTGCGCACCAACCTGCTGGCCAGCAGTTACTGCATCGAAGCCGCACTGCCGCTGCTGCGCGCCGGGCACACGCCCCATCTGGTCGGTCTCGCCAGCGCGGTGACCTATCTGCCGATGCCCCGGGCCGAGGCCTATGGCGCGTCCAAAGCCGGTTTGCGTTACCTGTTCGAGTCCCTGCGCATCAGCCTGTCGCCGGAAAACATCGATGTCACGGTGATCAGCCCGGGCTTCGTCGACACCCCGCTGACCCAACGCAATGACTTCCCGATGCCCCTGAGCTGGCCTGCCGACAAGGCCGCGCGGCATATCTTTGCCCAGTTGCAAAAACGCCCGTTGGAAATTGCCTTCCCCGCGCTGTTCATCGCCGCGCTGTGGCCGCTGTCGAAACTGCCGAACCGCGCGCAGTTGATCATCGGCAAACGCATGCTGCGCAGCTCGCCACCGAAGAAGGACACGCCGTGAAGATCGCCATCATCGGCAGTGGCATCTCCGGCTTGACCAGCGCCTACCTGCTCAGCCGCCGTCACGACATCACCCTGTTCGAAGCGGGCGAGCGCATCGGCGGGCATACCCATACGGTCAACGTCACTGTCGAGGGCAAAAACCATGCGGTGGACACCGGCTTCATCGTGTTCAACGACTGGACCTATCCGCACTTCATGCGCCTGCTGGAGCAGATCGGCGTACGTTTCAAACCCACCGAGATGAGCTTTTCGGTGTGCGACGAAAACACCGGCTTCGAATACAACGGCAATAACCTCAACAGCCTGTTCGCACAACGACGCAACCTGCTGTCGCCGGGTTTCTGGGGCATGTTGCGCGACATCCTGCGGTTCAACCGCGAGGCTCCCCTGGACCTGGAGCAACAGCGCATCGACGCCGACATGACCTTGGGCAACTACCTTGAGGCAAAGGGCTACGGCCCGCGATTCACCCTGCATTACATCATGCCGATGGGTGCGGCGATCTGGTCGATGTCCTTGGTGGACATGCTGAAGTTTCCGCTGCAGTTCTTTGTGCGGTTCTTCAAGAACCACGGCTTGCTCTCAGTGAACAATCGGCCGCAGTGGTGCGTGATCGAGGGCGGCTCCAGCCAGTACATCGAGCCTCTGACCCGCGGTTTTCACAAACAGATACGCTTGAATTGCCCCGTGCATCTGGTCGATCGCGATGCACAGGGCGTACTTGTCCACAGCGCTGCCGGAACCGAAGCCTTCGACAAGGTCATCTTCGCCTGCCACAGCGACCAGGCCCTGGCGCTGCTCGCCGACCCCAGCCAGGCCGAACAGGACATTCTCGGCGCCCTGCCCTACGCCGACAACGACGTGGTGCTGCACACCGATACGCGCCTGTTGCCCGCACGCAAACTGGCCTGGGCCAGCTGGAATTATCGCCTGAACAGCCATACGCAAAGTCGCGCGGCGGTGACGTATGACATGAACATTCTGCAAGGCATCCACAGCGCCACGACCTTTTGCGTCAGCCTCAACCAGACGCCCCTGATCGACCCGCAGAAAATCCTCTCCCGGCATACCTATGCCCATCCGCAATACAGCCTCGCGGCGGTGGCCGCCCAACAGCGCTGGGAAGAGTTGTTCGGCACACGCCATACCTTTTATTGCGGCGCCTACTGGGCCAACGGTTTTCACGAAGACGGCGTCACCAGCGCGTTGCGCGTGGCTGAAGCCTTTGGAGAGCACTTGTGAACAGTGCCCTGTACAGCGGCTGGATCGCCCATCGCCGGTTTGCGCCCAAGGCCCATGCCTTTCGCTACCGCATCGGCCTGCTGTACCTGGATTTGAGCGAAGAACACGAAGTGCTCGGGCTTTCGCCCCTGGCCGGGCGCAGCTGGCTGGCCCCCTTCGGTTTTCGTCAGCAGGATTACCTGCGTGAATGGACGCGCAGCGGCATGAGCTTGATTGATGCCGTGCGCCAGGAAGTCGGCAAGGCACTGGGGCATACGCCCCGGGGCGTAATCTGCCTACTGACCCAGGCCCGCAGTTGGGGCCTGGCTTTTAACCCTGTGAGTTTCTTCTACTGCTTCGAGGCCGACGGACGATTGGCCGCGATCCTGTGTGAAGTGACAAACACCCCATGGCGCGAGCGCTACCACTACGTGTTGCCGGCCATGGCCCTCGACTTGGGTGAGCATCAGCATTTTGCCGTGGCCAAGGCGTTTCATGTGTCACCGTTTTTGCCCCGCGACCTGGAATACCGTATGAGTTTCAGCGCGCCCGCCGCCCGGCTGGGCGTGCACATGGCCGACTGGCAAGGCACGCAAAAAGTCTTCGACGCCACCCTCAGTCTGCAAAAGGAAGCGCTGAACCGCGCCAGCCTGCATCGCTATCTCTGGCGCTTTCCGTGGATGACCGCCAAGACCGGTCTTGCGATCTACTGGCAGGCCCTGCGCCTGTTGCTCAAACGCACACCGATTTTTTCCCATCAGGCCGCCGATGGCGCCTCTCGTACCGCTGTCGGGTCTTCCAAGGATCGCCGCCATGAAATCCCCTAGCTTATCGGTCAAGCCCCATCGCCTGAACGTCAACGGCATGACCTGCGCCCTGCTGCGCAAGGCGGTGCTGCGCCAGCTCGGCCAACTGCGTCACGGCCAACTGGTGCTGATCGAGGAGGGCGAGCGTCAAGTGTTCGGCGCCCGGGAATCCAGCCTGCTGGGCGAGATCCAGGTTCTTGACCCGGCGGTGTGGGGCCTGGTCGCGGCCAACGGTTCCATCGGTGCGGGCGAGGCGTTCATCCACGGTTACTGGAGCAGCCCGGACCTGACGGCGGTGGTGCGCGTGATGGTCAGCAACCTGGAAGTGCTCGACGCGATGGAAAGTGGCCTGGCTCGGCTGGCACGCCCGTTCACCCAGGCGCTGCATTGGCTCAACCGCAACACGCGCAAGGGCTCGCAGAAAAACATCGCGGCCCATTACGACCTGGGCAATGAGCTGTTCGAAGCGTTTCTGGACCCGACCATGATGTATTCGGCGGCGCAGTTCCTGTCGCCCGATGACAGCCTGGAACAGGCACAACTGAACAAGCTGGAGCGCATCTGCCAGAAGCTGTCGCTCAAACCCACCGACCACTTGCTGGAGATCGGCACCGGCTGGGGCAGCATGGCATTGTATGCAGCGCAGCATTACGGGTGCGCGGTCACCACCACGACCCTGTCCAAAGAACAGTTCGCCTACACCAAAAAACGCGTCGAAACCTTGGGCTTGCAGGCACAGGTAACGGTACTGTTGCAGGACTACCGCGACCTGACCGGCCAGTACGACAAGCTGGTGTCCATCGAGATGGTCGAGGCGGTCGGCCATCGTTTCCTGCCGACCTACTTCAAACAGTGCGCGCACCTGCTCAAGCGCGACGGCCTGATGCTGCTGCAAGCCATCACCATTCGCGAACAACGTTTCGAGCAGGCCAGGCGCAGCGTCGACTTCATCCAGCGTTATATTTTCCCCGGCGGCGCCCTGCCCTGTGTGCAGAACATCTTGCAGATCGTCAGCCGCGACACCGACATGAACCTGCTGCACATGGAGGATTTCGGCCTGCACTACGCCCGCACGCTGCGCCTGTGGCACGAGAACTTTCGCCGCGCCCACGTTCGCTTGGGGGAGTTGGGCTACGACGAGTATTTCCTGCGGCTGTGGGAGTTTTACCTGTGCTACTGCGAAGGCGGCTTCATGGAGCGCACTATCGGCACCGCGCAATTGCTGCTGGCCAAGCCCTCGGCGATCAACCCGCCACTGCTCGGGCGCTTCGATGCCTGACCGGCAGCGCAGCCCAAGCGACCAGCGGCGCTGCTTTAACTTGCAGCTTGCGTCCTAAAGCTGGAAGCTGCGCGCCATGCTCAAGATCCCCCACACCCAGATCGCCGAACCCGCCGTCACCTGCTCGACATGCGCGGCCTGCTGCTGTCAGCTGGAAGTCATGTTGATCACCGACACCGGCGTGCCGCAGCGCTATATCGATACCGACGATTGGGGCGGCGAAGTGATGCTGCGTCTGGATGATGGTTGGTGCGCGGCCCTGGACCGGGACACCATGAGGTGCACGATCTACGAGCGGCGACCGCTGATTTGCAGGGAATTCGAAATGGGCGCGCCGGAATGCCTGGAGGAACGCCAGGGCATTGCAACGGCGTATCGCTGATCGCGAGCGACTGTCTTGGCAGACTCTCTGCTCGCCATGCCGCCGTCTTCGCAGGCAAGCCAGCTCCCACATTGGAGCTACAGGGTTGGCCAGAAAGCGCTCGCCACAATGGCCCTGCTGGCAGAACTCTCCCTGACACCGCCCCCCTGTGGGAGCTGGCTTGCCTGCGATAGCCTCACCTCGGCCTCGCCAGTTCAAGCCGGCTCCTGCAGGGATTGGCGTATTTACAGCGGCAAGGTGTAGTGCAGCGAGTAGCTCTCTACCCCATCGTTGTTGCTGCTGATGCCCGCGTTGGAATAGTGCGTGGCGCGAATGCCCACTTCATGCCCGCCGGCAAAGCGCAGGCCGAAACCCAGGCGGTCTTCGAACTGGAAAGCCTGGCCGATGTTGTTGTCTTCGACCCGCGTGCGCGAGAACACTGCCACACCGATCCCCGCCTCGATGTAGGGTTTGACCGATTGCCCGGCGAACTCATACACAAACACCGGCGAGAACGACAGGCTGCTGACGCTGGCGCGCTTGTCACCGTCCCAATAGGTGTAGGCGCCGCTCCAGTAGCCGGTCAAACGACCCGTATCGCTTTGCCACCAGCTTTTATCCCAGTCCGATGTCAGCCCCAGCCGATAAGTCATGGTCGAATCACTGGTACTCCCCACCCCCAACTCCAGGCCGGCGGCCTGCGCCGAAACCGAGTGTCCCACTACTACGGCCGCAATCGCGGCCAAACAGAACAAGCGCTTCATAAGAAACAATCCTTTGAGAACGACGTTTTATGGTTTTGTGCTGACTATCTCGCTATAGAAGCTGGCGTGCAGACAGAAGTTCCAGCTTACAACCCCGGTATTTCACGAATTTTTCACGCTCGAAAGCTTCGCACAACGCCGGGATATTTCCATAGAGTCGGCAGGATATTTCTTAGATGATCCGCATCACCGCTGGTCCAGAACTGTGCAGATCCGGAGGGGCCGCTGGCCAGCAGGTCACGCTCGCCCAGCAGGCGCTTGAGCTGACGGGCCACCGCCGCGCCGGTGTCGATCAGGATGATGTTGGGGGGCAGCATTTGCGCCAGCAGTGGCTTTAGGAAAGGGTAGTGGGTGCAGCCGAGGATGATGGTGTCGCAGCCGGCGCCAAGCAGCGGCTCGATATAGCCCTGCAACAGCTGACGCAGGGCGGGGCTGTTCAGATCGCCAGTTTCAATCAGTTCCACCAGGCCCGGGCAGGGCTGGGTGACGACCTTCACGTCGGTGGCAAAGCGGTCGAGCAGCGCAGCGAACTTGGCGCTTTGCAAGGTGCCGGTGGTGGCCAACACGCCGACCACACCACTGCGAGTCGCCGCGGCTGCGGGTTTGACCGCAGGCTCCATGCCCACCAAGGGCCAATCAGGATAATCCTGACGCAGGTCGGCGACGGCAGCGACCGTCGCCGTGTTGCAGGCGATCACGAACGCCTTGGCGCCCTGCCCACGGAAAAACTCGGCGACCCGTCGCGAGCGTTCGAGAATGAACGCCGGGGTTTTCTCTCCATAGGGGATGTGCCCGCAATCGGCCACGTACAGCAATGATTCATGGGGCAGCAATTGCTGGATTTCATCCAGCACCGACAAGCCACCGATGCCGGAATCGAACACACCGATGGGCGCGTCCTTAAGCATGTTGGCTCCCGCAGACACTGCAAGCCGGGTCACGCTTGACGCGCAACTCGCGAAAGCGCGTGTTCAGCGCATCGATCAACAGCAGGCGGCCCACCAGCGGCTCGCCAAAACCGGCCAGCAACTTCAGGGCCTCCAGGGCTTGCAGGCTGCCGACCACGCCCACCAACGGGCCGACCACACCGGCTTCGCTGCAAGTCAGTTCGGTGTCGCTGCCGTGCCCGTATAAACAGTGGTAGCACGGGCTCTCGGCACGACGCGGGTCGAACACCGACAACTGCCCTTCCAGGCGAATCGCCGCGCCGCTGACCAACGGCTTGCCGGCGGCAACGCACGCAGCGTTGACGGCTTCGCGGGTGGAGAAGTTGTCGCTGCAATCAAGCACCACGTCCACCGCCGCCACGGCTGCCGCGAGGGAATCGGCATCCAGGGCGCGGCGATGGGCAACCAGGCTGATCTCGGGGTTGATGGCGCCGAGTCGACGCAGGGCCGAGTCGACCTTGGTCTGCCCGACGCTGTCGGTGTCATGGATGATCTGGCGTTGCAGGTTGGTCAGGTCGACGGTGTCAAAGTCCGCCAGGTGCAACTCGCCCACACCGGCAGCGGCCAGGTACAACGCCACCGGCGCGCCCAGGCCACCCAGGCCGATGATCAGCGCTCGAGCGTTTTTGAGGCGCAATTGGCCGTCGATGTCGACATGCTGCAACAGAATCTGCCGGCTATAGCGCAACAGCTCCTGATCGGTCAGCACGGGTGGCGTCCCAAGGTGATGCGTTCGTGACCGCCGAGGTCTATACGGCTGTGGACCTCTTCAAAACCCCGGCTCAGCATCAGGTCCCGTACTGCCGGGGCCTGGTCGTAACCGTGTTCCAGCAACAGCCAGCCGCCCGCCGCCAGGTGGGCCGGGGCCTGCTGGACGATCAGGCGCAGGTCGTCCAGCCCATCGTGGCCGGCTACCAGCGCACTGGCCGGTTCGAAACGCACATCGCCCGCCACCAGGTGCGGGTCGTTGTCGGCAATGTAAGGCGGGTTGCTGATGATCAGGTCGTAGACGCGGCCTTGCAGAGCGCTGAACCAGTGGCTGTTCAGCACCGTCGCATTATTGAGGTGCAAGCGCTGGCGGTTGCGTTCGGCCAGGGCCACGGCGTCCAGAACACGGTCGACCGCCGTCACCTGCCAGGCCGGACGCTCGCTGGCCAGGGCCAGGGCAATCGCACCACTGCCGGTGCCCAGGTCGAGCACCCGGGTGGGCGTGGCCGGCAACAACTCCAGCGCGGCTTCCACCAGCAGTTCGGTGTCCGGACGCGGGATCAGGGTGTGCGGTGCGACCTCCAGGTCCAGTTTCCAGAAGCCCTGCTGGCCGAGAATATAAGCCACGGGCTCGCCGCCACGGCGGCGTTGCAGGTAGTCGGCAAAGGTCAAGGCGTGCTCGGTGCTGACGATTTTTTCCGGCCAGGTGTGCAGATAGCTGCGTGACTTGCCCAGGGCGGCGGCCAGCAACAACTCCGCATCCAGACGCGCAGTGGGCGAGTCGGGCAGGTCGGCGGCGCGCAGCAGGCTGGCGATGATGGTCATTTATTCACCTGTTTATTCACCGATCGCTGCCAGTTGGTCAGCCTGGTATTCGGCGAGTAACGGCTCGATCACCGCCTCGACGCCACCGGCAAGAATCTCGTCCAGGGAATAAAGGGTGAGGTTGACCCGATGATCGGTGACCCGCCCCTGAGCATAGTTATAGGTGCGAATGCGCTCGGAGCGATCGCCCGAGCCCACCAGCAATTTACGCTCGCTGGCAATCGCATTGGCGGCGGCGCTGGTCTGCTGGTCGTTGAGCTTGGCCGACAGCCAGGACATGGCCCGGGCCCGGTTCTTGTGCTGGGAGCGCTCTTCCTGGCACTCCACCACGATGCCCGATGGCAAGTGGGTGATGCGGATCGCGGAGTCGGTCTTGTTGACGTGCTGACCACCGGCACCCGACGAGCGGTAGGTATCGATGCGCAGGTCCGCCGGGTTGATTTCGATGGCTTCCTGTTCGTCCGGCTCGGGCAATACCGCCACGGTGCAGGCGGAAGTATGGATACGGCCCTGGGATTCCGTCGCCGGCACCCGTTGCACGCGGTGCGCGCCGGACTCGAACTTGAGCTTGCCGTACACGTTGTCGCCTTCCACCCGGGCGATGACTTCTTTAAAGCCGCCGTGTTCGCCCTCGCTTTCGGACAGGATCTCCACCCGCCAGCCACGACGCTCGGC
This sequence comes from Pseudomonas sp. SDO524_S393, assembly GCF_054071875.1. Classification (NCBI taxonomy): domain Bacteria; kingdom Pseudomonadati; phylum Pseudomonadota; class Gammaproteobacteria; order Pseudomonadales; family Pseudomonadaceae; genus Pseudomonas; species Pseudomonas sp. SDO524_S393. The sequence goes on from NZ_JBSVVZ010000022.1 coordinate 23,339, forward strand.
ATAACGCGAGTACATGCGGAACAGGTCGCCGGAGAAAATCGCCGCTTCATCGCCGCCGGTACCGGCGCGAATTTCGAGGAACACGTTGCGCCCGTCGTTGGGGTCCTTGGGCAGCAGCATGCGTTGCAGGTCGCCTTCGAGCCCGGCGAGTTTTTCCTTGGCTTCGCGGGCCTCTTCCACGGCCATTTCCCGCATGTCAGGGTCGCTGTCCTTGAGCAACGCCTGGGCCCCCTCAAGATCCGCCTGCACTTTCAGCAGGTTTTTATACGCGGCCACGACAGGCTCAACTTCGGCGTATTCCTTGGAGTAGGCGCGGAACTTGGTCTGATCGGAGATGACCTCGCCATCGCCGAGCAAGGCGGTCAGTTCTTCGAAACGGTCCTGGAGCACGTCCAGTTTATTGAGCAGTGACGCTTTCATTGCGGTTTTTTATCCGAAGAGCTGTCTGACGCGCCCTCACCGAGGGCAAAGAGTTCCTGGGCCATGGCCAGCGCATCGAGGCGGCCTTCGGCGGTAAGCTTTTTCAACTGCACGCTGGGCGCGTGGAGCAATTTGTTGGTCAGGCCACGGGCCAATTGCATCAGCACCTCCTCGGCACTGCTGCCATTGGCGAGCAGGCGCTGGGCCTTGAGCAGTTCTTCGTCGCGCAGGCGTTCACCTTGCTGACGGTAGGCCTTGAGCACGTCGACCGCGGCCAGTTCACGCAGGCGCACCATGAAGTCTTCGGCGCCGGTGCTGACCATTTCCTCGGCGGCCTGGGCAGCGCCCTGACGGCTCTTGAGGTTTTCGGCGACCACCTCGTGCAAATCATCGACGCTGTAGAGATAAACGTCGTCCAACTCGCCGACTTCTGGCTCGATATCCCGGGGAACGGCGATATCCACCATGAAAATCGGCTTGTGCTTGCGCAGCTTCAAGGCGCTTTCCACCGCGCCCTTGCCCAGGATCGGCAACTGGCTGGCGGTGGAGCTGATCACGATATCGCTGCGCACCAGTTCAGCCGGGATGTCGGCCAGCAACACCGCATGGGCACCGAACTCTTCGGCAAGGATGCTTGCGCGCTCCAGCGTGCGGTTGGCCACCACGATACGCTTCACGCCCAGGTCGTGCAGGTGACGGGCGACCAGGGTGATGGTCTCACCGGCGCCGATCAGCAGGGCCTGGCTGCGCTGCAAGTCGCTGAAAATCTGTTTGGCCAGGCTGACGGCGGCAAAGGCCACCGACACCGGGTTCTCGCCGATGGCCGTGTCGGTGCGCACCTGCTTGGCCGAATTGAACGTGGCCTGGAACAGGCGCCCCAACAGCGGGCCGACGGTGCCGGCCTCGCGGGCCACGGCGTAGGCGGACTTCATCTGGCCGAGGATCTGCGGCTCACCCAGCACCAGCGAATCCAGCCCGGCCGCCACACGCATCATGTGACGAACTGCCGCATCCTCTTCGTGCACATAAGCGCTCGCGCGCAGGTCATCGAGGCTCAAATGGTGATAATCGGCCAGCCAGCGCAGCACCACATCCGCCGAAAGATGCTCCTGCTCTATATAGAGTTCACTGCGATTGCAGGTCGAAAGGATCGCGGCTTCGCGGCTGTCGGTCAGCCGGCAGAGCTGCTGCAAGGCCTCAACCAACTGCTCTGGCGTGAACGCCACGCGCTCGCGCACGTCTACGGAGGCAGTCTTGTGGTTAATACCGAGTGCGAGAAAGGCCATTCAATATCGCTGATGATGTCGGGAAGCCGACAATTGTCCTACTTCGAAAGATCCAGAACAACCACCGTTGTCTATTGTCCTAATGCCTTGTGCCTATAAAGGCATCCATTGAGACTCGGTTATGTTTGGCCGAAGGCTTGTGTCATGATGATCCGACCGCAGGTTAGTCGTCCTCTTCCCTTATGAATAGATCTTCCGCGTTGCTCCTTGCTTTTGTCTTCCTCAGCGGCTGCCAGGCCTTGGCCCCCGTGTCGCCGGACGGTACCCCGCCGGTCGAGGACAGCACTCCCGCCCCTGAAAAGCCCAAGGTTTATTCATCGTTCAGTGAAGAAACGGTGTACAGCCTGCTGACCGCGGAACTGGCCGGCCAGCGCAATCGCTTCGACATTGCGCTGGATAACTACGTGACGCAGGCCATCAACACTCAGGATCCGGGTATTTCCGAGCGTGCATTTCGCATCGCCGAGTACCTGGGTGCCGACCAGGCCGCGCTGGACACATCGCTGATCTGGGCCAAAAACGCCCCGGACGACCTCGAAGCGCAGCGCGCGGCAGCCGTTCAACTGGCGCGGGCCGGGCGGTATGACGACTCCATGGTCTATATGGAGAAAGTCCTGCAGGGCAAGGGCGACACGCATTTCGACTTCCTCGCGCTGTCGGCAGCCGACACCGACCAGGACACGCGCAATGGCCTGATGAAGAGTTTCGACCGCCTGCTGCAAAAACACCCCAGGAACAGCCAGCTGATTTTCGGCAAGGCCTTGTTGCTGCAACAGGATGACGAAGCCGAAGCCGCCTTGAAGCTATTGGAGCAGAACCCGCCGGAAGAGGGTGAGATCGCACCGATCCTGCTGCGCGCGCGCCTGCTGCAAAACCTCAACCGTGGCAAGGAAGCGATTCCGCTGCTGGAAAAAAGCATCAAGAAGTACCCGGACGACAAGCGCCTGCGCCTGACCTACGCGCGCATGCTGGTGGAGCAGGACCGCATGGAGGACGCCAAAGTGCAGTTCGCCAACCTGGTCCAGCAATACCCGGACGACGACGAACTGCGCTATTCCCTGGCACTGGTCTGCCTGGAAGCCAAGGCCTGGGACGAGGCCAAGGGCTACCTGGAAGACTTGATCGCCCGGGAAAGCCATGTGGATTCGGCGCACTTGAACCTTGGCCGCATCGCCGAGGAGCGCAACGACCCGCAAGCCGCTCTGCTGGAATACGCACAAGTCGGCCCTGGCAATGACTACCTGCCGGCCCAATTGCGCCAGGCTGACATCCTGATGAGCAACGGTCGCACCGACGAGGCGGAAAAACGCCTGGCCGCGGCGCGTGATGCCGAACCGGACTACGCGATCCAGCTGTACTTGATCCAGGCCGAAACCCTGTCGGCCAACAATCAGGGCGAACGCGCCTGGAAACTGCTGCAACAGGCGTTGCTGCAATTCCCCGATGATTTGAACCTGCTGTACACCCGCGCGATGCAGGCGGAAAAACGTAATGACCTGGCGCAGATGGAAAAGGATCTGCGCCTGATCATCAAGCGCGACCCGGACAACGCGATGGCCCTCAACGCCCTGGGCTACACCCTGTCCGATCGCACCACGCGCTACGCCGAAGCCAAGGTACTGATCGAGCAAGCCCACAAGCTCAACCCGGAAGACCCGGCCGTGCTCGACAGCCTGGGCTGGGTGAATTACCGCCTGGGCAACCTGGACGAGGCCGAACGCCTGCTGCGCCAGGCACTGGAACGCTTTCCCGACCAGGAAGTCGCTGCTCACCTGGGAGAAGTACTGTGGGCCAATGGCAAACAACGGGAAGCACGACAAATCTGGGAAAAATTCCTCAAGGAACAACCCGAAAGCCCTATCCTGCGCAGCACCATCAAGCGCCTGACCGGATCCGAGACCCTCTAAGCTTATGTTCTTGCGCCACGTTGTAGTGTTCAGTCTCATCGCCCTGCTCGCCGGTTGCGCGGGCATCGGCAGTCGTGAAGCCGTCGAGGGCCAGGGCAACCCGGCGCAATGGCAGCAGCACAAGGACCAGCTCGCCAGCATCGACGGCTGGCAGATCGAAGGCAAAGTCGGCGTGCGCGCCCCGAAAGACTCGGGCAGCGGCACCCTGTTCTGGCTGCAACGCCAGGATTACTACGATATTCGCCTGTCCGGCCCGTTGGGGCGTGGCGCGGCTCGCCTGACCGGCCGGCCGGGGCAAGTGAGCCTCGAGGTGGCCAACCAGGGCCGCTACGAAGCGACCTCACCCGAAGCACTGCTGGAAGAGCAGATCGGCTGGAAACTGCCGGTATCGCACCTGGTCTGGTGGGTGCGCGGCCTGCCCGCGCCCGACAGCAAAAGCCGCCTGAGCCTCAATGGCGACAGCCGCCTGGCTACGCTGGAGCAGGACGGTTGGCAGGTCGAGTACTCGAGCTACGTCCAACAGAACGGTTACTGGTTGCCGGAACGCATCAAGCTGCATGGCACCGACCTTGACGTCACGCTGGTGATCAAGGACTGGCAACCGCGCAAGCTGGGGCAATAACGTGAGCGCACAGACCCTGACCCTGCCCTCCCCGGCCAAACTCAATCTGATGCTGCACATTCTCGGGCGCCGTGAAGACGGCTACCACGAATTGCAGACGCTGTTTCAGTTCCTCGACTACGGCGACGAGCTGACCTTCGCCCTGCGCGACGATGGCGTGATCCGGTTGCACACCGAATTCGACGGCGTACCCCACGACAGCAACCTGATCGTGCGGGCCGCGAAAAAACTTCAGGAACAATCCGGCTGCACACTGGGCATCGACATCCGGATCGACAAGATCCTGCCCATGGGCGGCGGTATAGGGGGCGGCAGTTCGAATGCCGCGACCACATTGCTGGGTTTGAATCACCTGTGGCAACTGGGCTGGGACGAAGATCGCCTCGCCGCACTGGGCCTGACACTGGGCGCCGACGTCCCGGTTTTCGTGCGGGGCCACGCGGCTTTTGCCGAGGGCGTCGGGGAGAAACTCAGCCCCGAATACCCCGAAGAGCCTTGGTATGTCGTGCTTGTTCCGCAAGTCTCTGTAAGTACAGCAGAAATTTTTTCAGATCCACTGTTGACACGTAACTCGGAGCCCATTAAAGTGCGCCCCGTTCCCAAGGGAAACAGTCGAAATGACTGCTTACCGGTTGTAGCAAGGCGTTATCCAGAGGTACGTAACGCTTTGAATTTGTTAGGTAAATTTACCGAAGCAAAATTAACCGGAACTGGAAGTTGTGTGTTTGGGGGCTTCCCAAGCAAAGCTGAAGCTGATAAAGTCTCGGCCCTTCTTACAGAGACCCTTACAGGGTTTGTAGCAAAGGGAAGCAACGTTTCGATGTTGCATCGCAAGCTGCAAAGTCTGCTCTAAAAGGAACCGAGTACTGGGTACTCGTTGCAACAGATACAGGGGCGTCGCCAAGCGGTAAGGCAGCAGGTTTTGATCCTGCCATGCGTTGGTTCGAATCCAGCCGCCCCTGCCATTTTCCTATACTCATCCAGGTTACCCTCAGCCTCTAGGTACTGCGCGTGTCCAAGATGATGGTCTTTACGGGGAACGCTAACCCCGATCTGGCTCGGCGTGTCGTACGTCAGCTGCATATCCCTCTCGGTGACATTTCTGTCGGTAAATTCTCCGACGGCGAAATTACTGCAGAGATCAATGAAAACGTCCGCGGTAAAGACGTTTTCATTATTCAGCCGACCTGCGCTCCGACCAACGATAACCTGATGGAACTCGTCGTGATGGCTGATGCCTTCCGCCGCTCCTCAGCGACTCGAATCACAGCTGTAATCCCTTACTTTGGTTATGCCCGTCAGGATCGCCGTCCGCGTTCCGCACGTGTGGCTATCAGCGCGAAAGTCGTGGCTGACATGCTGACCGTGGTAGGCATCGACCGTGTTCTCACGGTTGACCTGCACGCCGACCAAATCCAGGGGTTCTTCGATATTCCGGTAGATAACATCTACGGCTCCCCCGTACTGGTGGATGACATCGAAGACCAGCGCTTTGAAAACCTGATGATCGTGTCCCCGGACATTGGTGGCGTCGTGCGTGCACGGGCTGTTGCCAAATCCCTGGGCGTGGATCTCGGGATCATCGACAAACGCCGCGAGAAAGCCAATCACTCTGAAGTGATGCATATCATCGGTGATGTCGAAGGGCGTACCTGTATTCTGGTCGATGACATGGTCGATACCGCCGGCACCCTGTGCCACGCGGCCAAAGCCTTGAAAGAGCACGGTGCTGCAAAAGTCTTCGCCTACTGCACACATCCTGTGCTGTCGGGCCGAGCGATCGAGAACATCGAGAATTCCGTGCTGGACGAACTGGTGGTGACCAACACCATCCCGTTGTCCGCCGCCGCTCAAGCCTGCTCGCGTATCCGTCAACTGGATATCGCGCCGGTGGTTGCCGAAGCGGTTCGCCGCATCAGCAATGAAGAATCGATCAGCGCGATGTTCCGTTAAGGGCCAGCCCTTCGGAACACCTCACTGACGAAAAGCGCCCCGCCCCGACATACCGTTGGGGCGGGGCTTTTTTGCCCATGTCGAGTTTGGCGCTGGTCGCAAACGCCGCTCGATGATGGCTATTTTGGAGAAGTAAAATGACTGATTTTATCCTGAACGCCCAAGCGCGTACTGACCTGGGGAAAGGTGCGAGCCGCCGCCTGCGTCACGCCGCCAATGTTCCTGCTGTTGTTTACGGTGGCGACAAGCCTGCTGAATCCGTAACCATCCTGGCCAAGGAAATCGCCAAACTGTTCGAAAACGAAGCGGCTTTCAGCCACGTTATCGAACTGAACGTCGATGGCAAAAAGCAAAACGTGATCGTTAAAGCCATGCAGCGTCACCCAGCCAAGCAGTTCATCCTGCACGCTGACTTCGTACGCGTTGTTGCTGGCCAGAAACTGACTGCCAAAGTACCGGTTCACTTCATCAACGAAGAAGCTCCGATCAAGAAAGGCGGCGAGATCTCCCACGTTGTGAACGAGATCGAAGTGTCCTGCGAAGCCAAGGACCTGCCTGAGTTCATCGAAGTTGACCTGGGCAACGCTGAAGTCGGCGCCATCATCCACCTGTCGGACCTGAAAGCGCCAAAAGGCGTTGAATTCGTGGCCCTGGCTCACGGTGATGACAAAGCGGTTGCCAACGTACACGCTCCACGCGTTGCTCCAGAAGCTGAAGAAGGCGCTGCAGAGTAATTCACTCTGTAATGCTGGAGCTTGAGGAAACATCGCGGACCGGAACGTAGCGAGAAAGCGGGCGATAACGCGGCGTTTACTCTTGAGTAAATGAAGTTTTTTGTCCACTTTCGCCGCACACCGTTTGCGGCGATGTTATCCACAACTCCAAAGGAAGGGCCCCTGTCGTGACTGCCATCAAACTGATCGTTGGCCTGGGAAATCCAGGCACCGAATACGAACAGACCCGGCATAACGCGGGGGCCCTTTTTGTTGAGCGCATCGCCCACGCCCAAGGCGTCAATCTTGTGGCCGATCGCAAATATTTCGGCCTGACCGGGCGCTTTTCGCACCTGGGTCAGGATGTTCGTCTACTGATTCCCACCACCTACATGAACCGCAGCGGCCAGGCTGTGGCGGCACTTGCAGGTTTCTTCCGGATCAAACCCGAAGAAATCCTGGTGGCCCATGACGAACTGGACCTGCCACCCGGTGTTGCCAAGCTCAAGCTCGGCGGCGGGCATGGCGGGCACAATGGCCTGCGCGACATCATCGCGCAGTTGGGCAATCAGAATAATTTCTACCGCCTGCGGCTCGGCATCGGCCACCCGGGCGTTGCCAGTATGGTTTCAAATTTCGTCCTGGGTCGTGCGCCACGCGCCGAACAGGAAAAACTCGATGCCAGCATCGACTTTGCCCTCGGCGTGCTGCCGGATATCTTCGCCGGTGAATGGAACCGCGCGATGAAAAACCTGCACAGCCAGAAGGCCTGACTCTTACCGAGGGGAAACACCATGGGATTCAATTGCGGCATCGTCGGCCTGCCCAACGTCGGCAAATCCACCCTGTTCAACGCCTTGACCAAGTCCGGTATTGCGGCGGAGAACTTCCCCTTCTGCACCATCGAACCCAACAGCGGCATCGTGCCGATGCCGGATCCGCGCCTGGACGCCTTGGCGGCCATCGTCAATCCAAAACGCATCCTGCCGACCACCATGGAGTTCGTCGACATCGCAGGCCTGGTGGCCGGCGCGTCGAAAGGTGAAGGCCTGGGCAACAAGTTCCTGGCCAACATCCGTGAAACCGATGCCATCGCCCACGTGGTCCGCTGCTTCGAAGACGAGAACGTGATTCACGTCTCCAACAGCGTCGACCCGAAACGCGACATCGAAATCATTGACCTGGAACTGATCTTCGCCGACCTCGACAGCTGCGAAAAACAACTGCAGAAAGTCGCGCGCAACGCCAAGGGCGGTGACAAGGAAGCCGTGGTCCAGAAAGGCCTGCTGGAACAGTTGATCGCACACTTCACCGAAGGCAAACCTGCACGCAGCCTGATGAAGAACATGGGCGCCGACGAGAAAGCCGTGATCAAGGGCTTCCACCTGCTGACCACCAAGCCGGTGATGTACATCGCCAACGTCGCTGAAGATGGCTTCGAAAACAACCCGCTGCTCGACGTGGTCAAGGCCATTGCCGAAGAAGAAGGCGCTCGTGTCGTGCCGGTGTGCAACAAGATCGAAGCGGAAATCGCCGAGCTGGATGACGGTGAAGAAAAGGACATGTTCCTCGAGGCCCTGGGCCTGGAAGAGCCGGGCCTGAACCGCGTGATCCGTGCCGGTTACGAGATGCTCAACCTGCAGACCTACTTCACCGCCGGTGTCGAAGAAGTCCGCGCCTGGACCGTCAAGGTCGGCGCTACCGCGCCGCAGGCTGCCGGCGTGATTCACACCGACTTCGAAAAAGGCTTCATCCGTGCCGAAGTGATCGCGTACAACGACTTCATCCAGTACAAGGGTGAAGCCGGTACCAAGGAAGCCGGTAAATGGCGCCTGGAAGGCAAGGACTACATTGTTAAAGATGGCGACGTGATGCACTTCCGCTTCAACGTGTAACCTTCACGCGCAATCGTTGCGACAAACAAAAAAAGCCGATGCACTGCATCGGCTTTTTTGTGGGCGACTGTCTGATATAAAAACATTAAATAATCAGACCCCACTATCGGATTTTACTGACTGACATCCAATCCATCTTGATAACTTGCCGACAGCGTAACTAAAAAATCAAACACATCGGCATTCTCCTACAACATGCCTCCCCATAAGCGTTCCCATAGCGCATGACAACTTTAATAATTTGCGCTCTACTGACCCCCGCCTTCCTACTGCCCTTTTTAACAGTAACGTTATTTAAATAATGGAGCACTCTGTGATCCCGGCCTGCGCCCACACGGAACATGAAGCGGACATCTCGTTGCTCGAAGGCCCGGAGATTGAACATACCCTTAACAGTACGGCCGCTCTTAACATCGACATTCTGTTATTGGGTGAAACCGGTACAGGCAAGGACACATTGGCACAGCGCGTTCATCGTTTATCCGGACGCCGAGGCAGTTTCATTGCCGTGAACTGCGCCGCCATTCCGGAAAGTCTCGCCGAAAGCCAGTTGTTCGGAGTCAACAGCGGCGCCTTTACCGGAGCAATGCAATCCAGGGCCGGCGTAGTCGAGGCTGCCCACTTGGGCACCCTGTATCTTGACGAAATCGACAGCATGCCCCTCAACCTGCAAGCCAAACTGCTGCGCGTGTTGGAGTCGCGCGGTGTTGAGCGGCTGGGCTCGACACGCTTCATACCGGTAGACATGCGCGTGATTGCGTCCGCCCAGCATTCATTGCTACAGATGGTCGAACACGGCACTTTCCGGCGCGACCTGTATTTTCGCCTGAATGTGGTCAATATCCAGTTGCCGGCCTTGCGTGATCGGCGCGAGCGCATCATTCCGCTGTTCATGGAGATGATTCGCCAGGAAGCCGAACAATTCAAATGCGAGCCCCCCCTCCCTCCTGGCGAGCTGCTGCAACAACTGCTGTGCCACCCGTGGCGCGGGAATGTGCGTGAATTACGCTCAACGGCCAAACGCTTCGTGCTGGGCCTGCCACCGCTCTCAACCTCTGTGAGCGACCAATCGCCTCTTCAGATGAGTCTTAGGACACGCCTGCAACACATTGAAAAAGCCTTGATCGAAGACGCATTGCAACGCCACCACCAGGTAGACGCCGTGGCCGTTGAGCTAGGCCTTGCCAAGCGGACGCTGTACTACCGAATGAAACAACTGGGCATAGCACTGAGCCCTCCCTAGAAATAAACATCAAGAAACATATACATCCAGAAACCCATGGAACGTCTGACTACCGCAGGCCACACATTTAGAGACCGGTTAAAGTTGTAAAATTCTACGAAAGTCTCACTACCAATTTTCCGGCCACAGAACCTTCTTCTAAATAATGACTGGAGTTTTTCCATGATCAACTCGCTCGGCTCGATTTTCCCTAACAACTTGAACTCCCAACTGATGCCACAAAGTGCAGCATCGGATAAATCAGCTATCGGCTCCGGTGCTGCCGATGACATTTTCAATGAGGCCATGGCCAACGCGTTGAAAAACGGCAAATTGGCAAACAAGGCCAAGGATATTAGCGGCATCATTCAAGCCGCTGGTCGCCTTAACTAACAGCGGTTGATTGATCCCCTCTCCGGCCTGCCTGGCCGGGAGGTGATCACTCTAAAAGAGATGCTGCTATCAATCAGTCCGGCTGACACAGCGGTTGAAAACTTCTATGGAGTAGGCATGCCATGCAAATAAAAGATGTTAACGCTGTTGGCCGACACAGCCCCCTCGAATCCGCCTACACCCAACAAGATCACTCGTCGAACAACACCGATGTCAGCTTTTTCAACTCCGTACTCGAAAAACCCAACACCGTCAGCTCATCTTCAGCCAGCGCCGCCAGCTCTGCGATGCTTGTAGACGCCACGAAAGCCCTGAGCGCCTCAAACAATCGCATTTCAAAGGTGCTGAACTCCGCGAGTCGGGGCGTGGATCTGGAAAAGCTGAGGACGTTCCCTCTCGAATTATCCAACAAACAACTGACATCTCAGTTGCTGGTGAAGAGTCTCGCCAAAACGACTCAATGCGTTGAAAAAATAAGCAACCTGCAATAGTGGACATGAAGACTATTTGGCCTGCGTCCCTAATGTTGGTGGTGATACTGACGCTGAGCGGTTGCAGCGATCGAGTCGAACTGCATCGCCAACTCTCCGAGCAAGAGGCCAATGAGGTCATCGCGGAATTGGCCGACAAACATATTCGCGCCCAGAAAGTCCCGGCCAAGGACGGTGTCACAGTAGCGGTGAACGCCAACGATATCGGCCGCGCGGTACGCACGCTGGAGGCCGCCGGGCTACCGAAAATCGCACGAACTACCCTGGGCGACACGTTTCGCAAGGAAGGCGTGATTTCGACGCCGCTGGAAGAACGGGCGCGCTATATCTATGCCTTGTCCCAAGAGCTTGAAGCCACGCTATCCAATATAGACGGGGTCATCGTAGCCCGTGTCCATGTGGTATTGCCGGAGCGCATCGCCCCGGGCGAACCGGTTCAACCCGCCTCCGCTTCCGTATTCATCAAACACGATCCGCGCCTGGACCCCGACAATATCCGCGCACGTGTGCGCCGGATGGTGGCGAGCAGCATACCGGGCATGACCACCGCCGTGGACAACCCGCAAAAACTCACCGTGATTTTTGTACCTGCTACCACTTATCAGGAACAGCAACGTCTGGTGTTTTTCGGCCCATTCCTGGTGCCGGACGAGGACCTGGGTTTCTGGCGCAACAGCGTGTTCATTGGCCTGTTCGGTATGGCAGCCACCCTGGCGACCGCACTGTTCCTGCACAGTCGCCGCAGGCGCTCGATAGCAGACACAGCAGCAGGCCAATCCACCGGGGGGCAACCATGACGCCCAGGCCAGAACTTTCCATGGGTGATCACCTGGCCTGGACACAATGGTGGGCGTTCCCCTGGCAGGATGCACACCCGGACTGGAAGGGGCACAGGTACCCGGCGATTTGCACATTGTTTCAGCGCTGGCGCGCGGCACCCAGCGAGTTGACCGGGATAGAGGCTTGCCTGCCTCCGCCCCCCAACCCCACAGTGCTGCGGCTGGCGCTGGCCCCGCTCGAACAGCTCGACCGAACACTGGCTCTGGTGCACGACACCTTCAACCCGCAGGTACCGACGCCCTTCAGCGAGCGTGATCACCTGTGGTGCCTGCGCCTGTCCAAGGCTCTGCCCTCCGCGATGTTGCCGCCCGGTGCCGATCCTCTGCAACTGCTCCTGCACTGGGTCGAACCGGCGATCTGGCAGCGCCTTCGATTGCGTTTTCCTCGTCAGCGGGTACAGCACATCGAGCATCAAGACCTGCCCCTCGAGCACACCAGCAGTCGCCTGAGCACACTCTGGCAAGCCGTGGTCTGGCGCGTCACCACACAGGACGGCAGCGATGTTGTGTCGACGCACCCTTGAGCTGCCCAAAGGCGCACCACGCCTGCCGCGCAGCCTTATACCTCGAGAGGAGCTGGCCAACTGGGCACAGGCCAACCAGCTCATCGGTCACGCAAGGGGCCAGGCCGACGAGTTGCTCAGACGTGCCGAGCAGCAGTGCAAGACGCTACAGGAGCAAGCCTCGCTGGAGATCTGGCAGCGTGCAGATGCCCAACTCCAACGCTGGGCACACGACCGTCAAGCCATGTGCGACAAGCTCGAACAGTACGCCAGTTCGATCACCCAAAACGCGATTCGTTACCTGCTGGATGAAACAGCAACACCCGCTCGCCTGACGGCCCTGGTGAGGCAACTGCTGGCGAATCAGATCCAGGCGATCAGCGCCACGCTGCTCTGCCACCCGAATGATCTGGAGGAGATAAAACAATGCCTGGTTGATCACCGGACCACCATCTGGAAGCTCCAGGCTGACGAAACGATTCCATCTCAAACACTGGTCTTGAAAACCGACGAGGGCGACTTCCGGATCAGTTGGCATTCGATGCTCGACGCATTTTTCAAGCACGGTAACGAGTTCTGGATCGACACCTGAGCCTCCACCGGCTGACGCCGCTCATCACGTTCAACAACCATCACAGGGGAACAACCATGGACCTTTCAAAGGCACTCTCGCTGCAGGCCCTCAACATCAACAAATCAGTTCAGAAAACCTACAACTCGCAGTTTTCCGACACCACAACGGATGAATGGGACGCTCAGGCCTTCTTCGAACTGACCCAACAAAAAACCGTGACCAGCGCACTGTTCAATGAGATCGGCCGGCTGGAACACCAATCGCTGAAAACCACCCTTGAAAGCTTCCAGTAAGAAGAATGCACAGCTCTTCGTGGTGTTTGATTGACCTCGATACGGTCACATTGTCCGGCCTTATCCGCCCCACCCAGAGCCTCGCCCCCACCTCACCACGTTCACTGTTGTACTAACCAGAGAACCGCCCATGCCTGACAACCACCACAAGCACAACCGCTTGCGTCTTGCTTCGCCCCCAAAAAACCATTGGCGCAATACGCTCCTGCTGTCCTGCCTGTTAGTGCCGGCACATACCGCCTTGGCCGCCGTTCCCTCCGAATGGAAAAACACCGCCTATGCCTATGAGGCCGAACACAAACCCCTGCGCGAAGTGCTCGAAGACTTTGCCCAGACCTTCGGCACACAGTTGCAGGTCGAGGGCCTGCTGGCGGGCAACGTCAATGGCAAGATACGTGCTAACACCCCGCAGTCGATGCTTGACCGCCTCGGTGTCGAGCACCGCTTCCAGTGGTACCTCTACAACAACACGCTCTACATCAGCACCCTTGATCAGCAGGAATCGGCGCGCCTGGAAGTGTCTTCCGAGACCATTGCCGACCTCAAACAGGCCCTCACCGACATCGGCCTGCTGGACAGCCGGTTCGGCTGGGGCGAGTTGCCCGAAGATGGTGTAGTGCTGGTCTCCGGCCCTCGGCGCTATATCGAACAGATCAAGCAATTCAGCAGCCAGCGCCGCTCGCCGGACGAAAAGCAAAGCGTGCTGAGCTACCCGCTGAAGTTCGCCGACGCCATGGACCGTCAGGTGGATTATCGCGGTGAAAAACTCACCATTCCCGGTGTGGCCGGTATTCTGCGAGGCTTGCTGGAACCGCGCACCTCGTCTTCGTTCTCGGGGCTCAGCCAACCGTCGACGTCGACACAACCCGTGCCTCTCACCTCGAACGCGCCCCGGTTGAACAACCCGCTACTGGGCCAGATGCTCGGTGCGAATGGCAATATCGGCCCATTGAATACCGGTACGTTGCCGTCGCCACGGATACCTGCCGGCACCGGTCGAATTCGCGTCGAGGCCGACGCACGCAACAACGCTGTGCTGATCTATGACCTGCCCGAGCGTCACGCCATGTACCGTGAGCTGATCACCCAACTCGACGTCGCACGCAAGCTCGTGGAGATCGATGCGATCATCCTCGACATCGAGCGTACCCAACTGCGCGAATTCGGCGTGAACTGGGGCTTCCAGAACAGCCGCTTCCAGGGCAACGCCAATCTGGCGCCGGGCACCTCGTCACAATTGTCGATCGGTAACCGTGAGCGTTTCTATGCGGACATCCGTGCACTCGAGGCCAAAGGGCTGGCGACCATGGTGTCCAATCCCTCGGTGCTGACCCTGGAAAACCAGCCGGCGGTGATCGACTTCAACCGCACCCAATTCCTGACCCCGGGCCGAGAAAACGCAACGATCCTGCCGGTCACCGTGGGCACCAGCTTCCAGGTCATGCCCCGGGTCATTACCAGCGGCGGCAGCCATCAGATCCACCTGGCGGTGGACATCGAGGACGGCAACTTCGACGAGAGCAACCCAACCCCGGGCAACCTCGATGTGCGTCGTGGCAAGGTCAGTACCCAGGCGGTGATGGCGGAGAAACGCTCGCTGGTGGTCGGTGGTTTCCATGTCACCGAAAGCACCGACAAACAAAACAAAGTGCCGTTGCTGGGGGACATCCCGCTGCTGGGCAAGGCGCTGTTTTCGTCGACCGAACGGCAGAACAATCGTCGCGAGCGTTTGTTCATCCTCACGCCGCGCGTAATTGGCGACCAGTCCGACCCGTCCCGCTATCTGCCGCAGGCTGACCAGGCTGAACTGCAAGCCGCCCTCACCCCATTGGCCAGGCGTACGGCTGCCCACCAACCGGTGATCAATCGCAATGACATCACCCGCACCCTGGCGCTCCTGGTCAGCGGCGAAGTGCCTGCGGCGTTCAAGGCGGCACCGATGCCCGTGGCCCTGAAAACCCTGTGCAACACCCGCGATCTGCTGGCACTGAACACCGGCCGCAGCCAGTGGTATGCCGGCCCCGAGTACAACGTGGCGGTGGTGGTGCTGCGCAATCAGTTCAACCGCAATGTGCGCGTCGACGAAAAGGAATGCAGCAGCTCCCAGACCCTGGCGGTCACCGTCTGGCCCCGCGCCTGGCTCAAGCCGGGTGAAGAAGCCGAGGTGTTCATCGCCATGCGCCCGGTGGTGAAGGACGAGCACATCGGTGTGTCCCGGCCTTCGCTGATCGCACCTGCCCGGAGGGCCCAGCCATGAAGCAAGCATTGTTGTATACGACTCTGATCAGCGCAGCGCTGCTCGTTGGCGGCTGCACCCCCACCTGCAAGGGCGATTCCTGCTCACGCCCACAATCGAGTCCCGATGCGATGGTGATCTGGTGGCCGACGCAGATGCGTGTGGAGCCCGGGCCGGCTGGCGAACGCGCGGATTATCAAACGGTATCGCTGGAGCGATAAATTCCCTCGGGCTGGCCGAGCATGGAGCCCGTCGCCAGCCCGTCAGTCAGCGCCGCTCGAGCTCCGGCAGCTCCAGGGTTTCGCGCTTGGCCTCGTCATCGAGTTCGCGCAGGGTGCGGTAAATCAGCGCCACAGCCTGCAGGGTTTCTCGCGGGATACTGGCCCCCAGCTTTTGTGTATGGATCGTGCGAGCCAGCCACACACACTGGATCACCGGCACATTGGCGGCCTTCGCCCGATCGATCAACTGGCGCGCATCGGCGTCCGTGCCCTTGCTCACCAACAACGGCAACGGCGTTTTGCCCGGGCGATAATACAAGGCGACCGCAAAGTGGGTCGGGTTGACCACCAGCATGTCGGACTCTTCCAGCTTGGGCAACTTGACCCTGGGTTCTTCCTGGGCCAGTTGCTGCGCCAACGCGCGTCGCTGCCCCTTCACATGGGGGTCGCCTTCCATGTCCTTGTACTCCTTGACCACCTCGACCTGAGTCATGCGCATGCGCTTGGCAAAGAAATGCTTGGCCAGTGCCAGATCGATCAACGCCAGCACCAGCAGCATGCCGAGACACACATGCAGCAAGTAACGGAACAGGGCGATCAGCGCCAGCAGGTAACTTTGCAGATCGCTGTTGGCCAGATTGATCAAGGTGCCCACAGACGGCCAGATCACCGCATACAGGATCATTCCGATAAAACAGGCTTTGGCCACACTCATCAGCAGGTTCATCAACTGCTGGGCAGAAAAAAACTGCTTGAGCTGGCTGATCGGGTTGATACGGTTGAAATCCAGCTTCAACGCGTCCGGCGCGAACAGCAGCCCGAACTGCATCCAGCTACTGATCAACTTGGTGAGAATCGCCACGCCCGCCATCAACAGCGCGAATGAAAAAAACACTAACAGCCCATCAAACAACACCTCCTCCAATGCTCGCCCAAACGGTTGGCCCAAGCGTGAAATCGGTAACAGCATCAGTTGCTGGAAGCGCAGCAAACTGGTTTCGGCGGTGAACAAAGCGATCTCGCTAATGGCCGTCAACACCAGCAACTTGGCGATGTCCTGGCTCTGGGCCACCTGGCCTTTCTTGCGCTGGTCGCGCAGTTTCTTGGCAGACGCCGGGTGTTTTTTCTCGCCTGAATCACTCATGAGAACGGTGCCCTCACCAGTTCCCCAAGCGAATGCCTGAGGTCGCCCAAGCCACTCATGCGCCCGACGATCAGGTCCTGCAGCAGCGCGAAATACAGCAGTAGAATCCCGATCCCGGCCAGGCACTTGACCGGCGGCGCCAGTGTGCTGACCTGCAATTGCTGGCTGTAAACGCTCAACAGGGCAATGCCGAACTCCAGCAACAACAGCACCGCAATAAAGGGCGCGGCATAGAGCATCATGTGGGTGAAGGTGTCACCGAGCAGGCCGATGAATACGCTGAATCCATTGGCTGCCGGCAAGGGAAACCACACCGTGGGCGGCCAGACCAGGTAACTGTCCCAGATCACCTGGGTGAGTGCGCCCAACCCCAGGCTGACCATCAACAGAAAAATCGCCAGTTGCTTGAACAAGTGCCCGATGGGCGTTGCATCCGGCCCCAGCGAAGGGTTGAGCTGCCCGCCCGCCAACGCACCGCGCTGGTTATCCAGCAACGCGCCCACCGCCTCGAACATCCAGAACGGCATCGACAACAACACGCCCAGCAAAAAGCCCAGTGCCAACTCCTTGAGCAGCAACGCCGCCAACAGGAGCGCGGAGTAATCGTGACCGGCCAACAACGCGTGAATCCCCGGCGCGGGGATCAGCGCCATGACCATCACGATGGTGTGCCGCAGCAAGCCACGGATATGTTGAAAACAGAATGCCGCCACCAGGAACGCACAGGGGTAGATGCGGGCCATGGCAATCAGCAGGCTGGGCAGATAATCCAGGTAAGGCAGCATGGTCAGGGTCTCAGTTCAGCCCTGAGCGGCCGATCATCTCGAACGTCAGGTTGATCAACTGGATCAATTCCACGCCGATCCAGCGTCCCGTCAGAATCAGCGTGACGCCCACCGCCACCAGCTTGATGCCAAATGGCAGGGTCTGGTCCTGCACCTGCATCAGCGCCTGCACCAGGGACGTCAGCACCCCCACGACCACGGCCACGATCAGCGGCGGCGCCGACAGTACCACCACCAGCAACATGCCCTGCTTGAACAGCACGATCGGTTCCATAGGCCACTCAGAGATAGGAAAGGAACAAGCTGTCGAGCAACCGCGACCACCCGGAAACCAGCACGAACAACAACAGTTTGAGCGGCAGCGAAATGGTCATCGGCGAAACCATCTGCATGCCCAGCGCCAGCAGCAGGTTGGACACGATCAGGTCGATCACGATAAAGGGGATGTAGATCAGAAAGCCGATCTCGAATCCTGCCTGCAATTGCGACAGCACGAACGCCGGCACCAGCAGGATCAGGTCTTCACGCTGCACCTCCTGCGCCATCGGCGCAGGCCACAGGCGCGCGGTGTTTTCCAGCAAGTGCGTGAGCACATCCGGGTCGACATTGCGCAGCATGAACGCGCGCAACGGTTTGATTGCCTCGTTGCCGGTGTGCAGCAGCGTTTGCACGTTACTCAGGTCCAGCGGTGACACCTTCACGCTCTCGGCGATCTCGTAACCCACCGGCGCCATGATGAACAGCGTTGCAGCCAGGGCGATGCCGTTGATGGCCATGCTCGGCGGCACCTGCTGCACGCCGATGGCGTTGCGGGTGATCATCAGCACAATCACGATCTTCAGAAACGCGGTGCACACCACCAGCAGCATGGGCATCAGCGACAGCGCGCCGAGGAACACCGCCAGTACCAGGGGATCAACCCCCTGAAGCGTCATCGCTCGAACATCACACGGGAGACCTGCAACCCCAGGCGCCCGTCGACTTCGACCAACTGCCCCTGCCCCACAAGGCGCTCGCCGTAATACAGGCCGGCCATGCCGGGTGCGTAACCGCTGATACCCAGCACCGCACCGGGGGCCAGGCTGTGCAATTCGCCCAGGGTCAGGTTCAACACCCCGCAACGGACTGTCAGCGCCATACTCAACTCATCGAACGGCTCCTGGCTGAAAGCGTCCGCAACAGGCCCCTCCTCCTCGTGCACAGAGAAGTCCGGTATTGAAAAATCCTCGTCCACAGCGGTCTCCTCGATCGCAATAAGGGTCAGGCACAACCGCCCGGTTTCATCGTCGATGCAGCCGCGCAAACGACGCCTGCCGACCTGTACATGGCCGGTGCCCTGTGCATTGAAAAATGCCTGTTCAAGCATCAGCACGTCGCCACGTCGCAGGCCCTGCACGTGTGTAATCGGCAACCGTACGCAGCCAAGGGGCACCGCAACACTCAATGGAAATTGCGCCGGCATCGGCGCCACGGTGGCGCGCCAGGGGCCGGCATCGCACAGCCTCAGAAAGCTCTGCGGTGTCAGCCACACATGCCCCAGCACCCGGGACGCACCGAGGGTGACGCTGATCCGGCAGTCAAAGCCCACGGGGCACGCGACCTCCAGCAATCGGACGGAGCCCAGCAACGCCTGTACCTGGGGGCTCAGGTAGTGGTGAAATACGCTCCAGACCCAGGAGTCCGAATCGTTGCCGACCTCAGCCAATGTCACCGGGCATTCGCCCAGCAGGCTGAGCAAGGGACCCGCCTCGGCCAACGCCAGCACTCCGCAAGCGGTTTCGAAGCACAGTATTTTGGCCATTGCCGGCGCACGCCCGGGCTCCAGCCACACGTCACCGCGCCGTCCCGCCACCTCGAACGGCAGGCACAACCCGCGTCCCAGTCGCTGACGCGCGGCAACCGTGTCACCGCTTACTGAAGGTAATCTCACGGTTGGCAGCATCATGCCGAACCGGCGCTGGGCAGCAGCAGATTGACCGGCGCATCCAAGACCCTCGCCAACCGGCCTTCGCATTGCTGCCGCACGCCACTGAGCCAACGGGCGGTCGCTTCTTCCTGAGCATCCAGCTCGATATTCCAGGCACTTTGTTCACGGCGCACACTGGCATTGATTCGCCCCAGGTGGGGCAAGTGCAACACGACCTGGAGCGGCCACTGCGCACAGGCCGTGATGCGCGGGGCCAGCTGTTCGGTGAGGGCTTCGGCCCCGGAAACAGCAGACACAACCCTGGCGCTCGCCAAGGAGGCTGCAGAACCGCCGGCATGATCGTCGCGGGCGAACAACTGGGCAAACAATCGCATGGGTTCCAGGAGCGCCACACCGCTGCGCGGTTCCCGCTCATCTCGCAGTTCTCGCACACGTGGACATTCCGTAGCCTTGCCTGAAACCTGGGTCATACGGGCTCCTGAGCCAGCAAAAGGGATAACTCCTGAAGCTTTTCAACTTGACGCAGACACTCGGTGACTTTTCTCTGGGCCGCGTTCACGTGCATGTCCTTTGTCTCTCGCTGACGCTGCAACCCTTGTAGCTGGCCTTCCTCGCGCTGGGTGTTGGCAGACAGGGAGCGCTCCTCGCTGCCCCAGGTCTTAAGCGCCTTGAGGTCCAGCACCTGGCCCTGATGCCGCCCCAGCAACTGCGCGCTTTGGAGAGCCTCTTCTTCGCGAGTCTGTGCGAGTGCTGCCTCGGCTTGGCGGATATTGGCCTGGAGTGTTTGCTGCGCTCGCCTGGCTTCATGCAACGCGCGCTCGGCACGGTCCGCACGATGCCTGCGCAGGCGCCGCAGGGTCTCGACCTCGTGGAGCATTGGGTCAGAAGGGGACATGGGTCGTCAGCTCCTTGAGTTGGTCCAGGGTCACCGTCATCGGTGTCGGCTCGCGCAGGTCCTGACGCAGGAAACCATCGACCGCCTGACGGCTGTCCACCGCCAGGTCCGTCAGGGCATCGCTGCCGGGCTGGTATTCCCCCAACTTGAGCATCAGCTCGATCTGTTGATAGGCCGACAGCAATCGCCGCAATGCAGTGCCGGCCCGGATGTCTTCGGGTTCGGCGACATTGCTCAGGATCCGGGACAGGCTGGCCAGCACATCCACGGCCGGATAGTGCCCACGCTCGGCCAGTTTGCGAGACAGCACGATGTGACCGTCGAGCAGCGAACGCACCTCGTCGGCGACCGGGTCGCTCATGGAGTCCTGTTCGATCAGCACGGTGTAGATCGCCGTGATGACCCCTTCGCGGGTCAACCCTGCACGCTCCACCAGACGCGGCAGCAGGCTGTATACCGACGGCGGCAGGCCGCCACGCCCCAGCGGTTCGCCGGCAGCCAGGCCGATCTCGCGCTGGGCCCTGGCAAAACGCGTCAGGGAGTCGATCAGCAGCAGCACCCGTTTGCCCTTGCGACGGAAGCCCTCGGCCAACGCGGTGGCCGTGAAGGCCGCACGGGCACGTTCCATGCTGGAACGGTCAGACGTAGCACAGACCAATACCGCCTTCGCGCGCAGTTGCTCATCCAACTCGTGGTCAAGAAACTCACGCAGCTCACGACCCCGTTCACCGATCAGGCCGAACACAATCACATCGCACTCGACGTTACGGGCGATCTCGGCCAGCAGGGTGGTCTTGCCGCAACCAGCGCCCGCGAACAGCCCCACGCGCTGGCCTTCACCCAACGTCAGCAGGCCATCAATGGAACGCACGCCGGTCGCCAGCGCGCGATGAATCCTCGGGCGATCCGTCGGCAGCGGCGCCTCACACAACACGGCGCTCGCATCCGGCATGTCGGCCTCGACAAACGCACTGGGCCCCTCACCGGTAATCGAGCGCCCGAAACCGTCCAGCACCTGGCCCAGCAGTTGATCACTGACCTGCACCTGATGCGACACGCCCAGGCGCTCCACGCCAGCGCCCACCCGAATACCTTCCAGGTTGCCCAGCGCACTGAGTACGGCGTCCTGCTGATCGAACCCGATGATCTCGGCAAGCATGCAGTCGCCGGGCCGTTTCTCCACCTGGCACAGGTCGCCGATACGCGCCTGGGGCAACCGGCATTGCAACAACATGCCGTTGACGCGCTGGATACGCCCGCGCATGGTCACCGGTGCAAAGCTGACCAGGGCCTGGGACTGGCGCTGCTGCCAGGCCTCGAGGCGCGCCTCGAAATCCACACTCACCAGCGCACCTCATAGCGCTGCGCGCCTTCGAAAACCACTTTGCTGTTGTCGATCAGCACCAGGCGCAAGCCTTCCACTTCGTCACCGACGAACAAGCGGTTGCCCCCGTCCAGGACGACATGCCCCGTGGGGCCGCCCACAATCTGCGTGATCCGGAACGGCAGCGCGTTGTCACGTACGCGCACGCGGCTGATCACCGGCACGGCGCTGTCATACTGTTCGCCAAAGCGGTTGAGCATGCGCGTGACCAGTTCCATGTCGTCGGTCGAGACATCACCACCCAGCGTGATCTGGCCATTGACCACTTGCAGGCTGACCCGCGCGCCCAGCTCGCGTTCGTTGAGCATTTTCAGCAGCTGCTGACGCACCTCGAATGGCGACGCCAGTTCCTGTTTCGGTACCACGGGCGGCATCAGGGAAGCCTGGGCTTCCTTGTCGCCCATGGAAACCATGCCCACCACCATGATGATGACCGCGCCCACCAGTACCAGGCTGAGCAAGCGCTTCTGCTGGGCCGGGGGAATGGCTGACAACGTGAGCCCACGCGGCGGCCCAGCAGCCGGTAATGCGGGTGCAGGCGCCGGCGCTTGTGGCCACGGCTGATCCGTCAAGGTCACGCACAAGCGAATGGCCCCCACCGAAAAGGTGGCGCTCAAGGCCAGGCTGGCGATCTGAGCCTGCATCTGCCCGTTGGCATCGAGCAACAGCCCGGCCTCGGCCTGCACCGACCAGTTCGAATCCTTGAGGCACAGCAGCGCATGGTGTTCGGCGACGCCTGCGTCGCTCAACACCAGGTCGGCATCCGCATGCGCGCCAATGCTCCACTGCTCGCCAAACAACGGCAGCGCCGCGCCCTGATGCCGACCATCGAGCACCCGCAATTCGAACATCATCGAGCCTCCCGCAACGTGGAGCCGGACCGAACGCTCATGCCACCGCCCCGCGCATCAGCTCGCCCTGGCCCAGGTCGAAACGCCCCAGCACCTTCACCTTCGATGTACTTCCCAACTCGGCAAAGGACAGCACCGGTACATGGTTGAACTCTTCCAGCAGCAAGGTACGCAGCGGGCTGCGCAGGTCTTGCGCCACCAACATCACGCTTTTGCTCTTGGCACGCAGGGTAAAGGCCTGGTTGAGCAGGTTGACGAGCGCTGCACTGTTCTCGTCGTCGAGGGCGAAGAACACGCCGGTCTGGGTCTGACGCAAGGCCTCGCGCAGGATGTTCTCGGTGCGCGGCGACAGCAACCAGGCGTGCAGGCCATCGGCTTCGCTGTACTGGTGATAGATCTGCGACTTGAGGGCGATACGTGCATAGTCGGCCAGCGCATCCGGCTCGCGTTCATGCTGGCCGTACTCGATCAACGACTCCACGATCAGGCGCACCGCACGCAACGGAACCCCTTCGCCGGCCAGGCGCTGCAACACGGCGGAGAACCGCGAGAGCGGCATGATGCGTTGCAGTTCCTGAACCAGCTCAGGCTGGTTGTGCTCCAGCCAACTGAGGATCGATTTGCTCTCCTGGATCCCCAGGAACTGCGGCCCGCTGAGCATCATCGCCTGCTTCATGCGATCGAGTATCAGCTGGGTGGCACTGAAGCGCTCCAACGCCGGGTCATCGAGCAACGGATCATCCGGTGCCAGCCAGAGCCAATCCTGCTCATCACGCTCCGCGAGCCCTGGCACAGCGTGTTCAGGCTCGACGGTGAACGCCTTGCGCTCCACGGCTACCTGTGAAACGACCGAGGCTTTCACCATCGGCACTTCGTGAACGCAAAAGCGCATTTCATCGTCAGCCAGCGTGGCATCGAGCTCCACTTCGAAAGGGGGCAGCGTCAGGCCGATGTTGGCCACCAGCGCATTGCGGGACTGGCGAATGCCGTGAATCAGGTCGGTCACCTCAGGAGTGCCGCGCAACACCGGCGAAAACTGCAACAGATAAGGCCGCGACGGGTCGAACCCGCGCAGGTCTTCGGCGCCGTTTT
The DNA here is from genome assembly GCF_054071875.1 of Pseudomonas sp. SDO524_S393. NCBI lineage: Bacteria > Pseudomonadati > Pseudomonadota > Gammaproteobacteria > Pseudomonadales > Pseudomonadaceae > Pseudomonas > Pseudomonas sp. SDO524_S393. The sequence goes on from NZ_JBSVVZ010000022.1 coordinate 46,985, forward strand.
CTTCCGGGCGAACCGCTTCGGTGGCTTCGTTTGCCGGACGTTCCTGACGTTGACGCTGGCGCACCAGGTAATAACCCAGCGTTCCGGTAATCAGCGAAATCAGGATGAACACCCCGGTCGGCATGCCCGGCACGGCGGCAAACGCGAGCATGCCCACCGAGGCGATCACCCAACTCTTGGGCTCGCTGGTCATTTGGCGGGCGATTTCAGCGCCCATGTTGCTGATGCCCTTGCGCCCATCCGGTGCCACACGGGTGATGATCATGCCCGCCGTCAGGGAAATCAGCAGCGCCGGAATCTGGGCGATCAAGCCGTCGCCGATGGTCAGCACGGAGTACAGGGCCATTGACTCGCCAGCGCTCAGACCATGCTGGAACATGCCGGTGGAAAAGCCACCCAGCAGGTTGACCACGACAATGATCAAACCCGCGATGGCATCGCCCTTGACGAACTTCATGGCACCGTCCATGGCGCCGAACAACTGACTTTCCCTGGACAGCTGCTCGCGCTTGTCCCGTGCCTGGATGCCGTCGATCAAACCTGCGCGCAAGTCGCTGTCGATGGACATTTGCTTGCCGGGCATCGCATCGAGACTGAAGCGTGCCGCCACTTCCGCGACCCGCTCCGAGCCTTTGGTGATCACCAGAAAGTTGACCAGGGTCAGGATCAGGAAGATCACCAGCCCCACCGCCAGATTGCCACCCACCACGAAGTTGCCGAACGCTTCGACGATGTCGCCGGCGTCCTGTTCCAGCAGGATCAGACGCGTGGTTGCAATCGACAGCGCCAGCCGAAACATGGTGGTCAGCAACAGAATCGACGGAAACGACGAGAACGCCAGGGGCCCCGGCAGGTACAGGGCCAGCACGATCAACAGACAGGAAATGCAGATGTTGAGCGCGATCAGGATATCCACCAACCAAGTGGGTAGCGGAACGATAAAAATGAAAACAATGGCCATGACCACCACGGCGCCGAGTACTTCGGCGCGCTGTGCCACTTTGAGCAGCACCGCATTGATGGTCGACAGCACGGTCACGCCAGCGCCCCTATGCCGAAACGCTGGTTCTGCAAGCGCTCGTTCTGGGTCAGTTGGTCCATGACCATCAGCAGGAGTTTCACGCTGTCCTTACGCACGCCCTCATCTGGCCACACGGCCAGTGGCAGCTGTCGGAAAGCCGGGTAAAGGCCGTTGAGCGCCGTCAGTTTGTGCGAGGGCTGCTCGCTTCGAAGGTCGTTGAGCAAGTCCGGGATTTCGTTTCCACCAAGGCCGGTGCTGGTGCAGGTCAACAAGCGCTTGAGCAGAGTGACGGGGTCAAACTGGACATTCAAACGCTGGATCAAGTCTTGGCAACTGGAGAGTACGCCGCCCAATTGACTGCAACTGCCCAGCCCCTTCAACAGCGAGCGCAGCGCCGCCGGGGAAATAGACGACGCGCGGGCGGCCATGTCGTCGGCCAACGCTCCGCGCATCACATTCAAGCCGTTCAGGAATTGCTCGCCACCATAGGCGTCCAGCAGCGCATGCAACATAACGGTCAAGGATTGGCGATTGACCACACTGTTGTAATACAGCTCGCGCATCGCCTGACGTTCCTTCGGGTCATCGGTGGCGGCCTGCAACGCCACAGCAATGTTGAGGCCCGCCTGGATTTCGCCTTTGAAGCCTTTTTCCAGATCGGCAAGGGTCGTCCGCGCCATTTTGGCCTCGGCCGGCAGCACCTGCGCATCCGTCTGATCGACCACATGCTTGAGCACCACGAATGCACGCGCCGGGTCCCCATCGGTGAGGGTGATCAATTTGGCGACACTCAATTGCTGCTTCTGCAATTCCGTCCAGATGCGCCGGGAAACGGAGGCCAGTGACGCCTTGGCCGGATGACCCAACTGGTCATACAGCTGGGCAATGTGCCGGACAGGCGGGATCTGCACCCCGCTCGATCGCTTGCTCAACTCGCGCGCGGTATCCATGACTTCCTGGCCAAAGAACGGAGCCAGCTCATCGGCCCCCTTGGGCGCCGACGTCGCAGAAGCATCTCGAAGACTTGGTTGATCCAGGCGCTGGATCGTTTGCACATCACTGGAAGATTCGATTTTCATCGGCAGACCCGAACAGGAAGAGTGTGTCCCTGTGTGGCAAGCCACTGTGACCTGGTTCCATCGAAACTTGATGGCTCACTACCGTTGAAAAAACTTGCACGAGCCGTACGTACCGTTTGCAAAATCTTGCACAAATGCACGGCAATTCAAGATATATACCTATATAAATCAATAGCTTATTTATGAATTCTGCTTGGCACAGCCAGTGCTAAAGGGGTTCCTGACGAAACCATTTCGTCAGCGTTCACCCAGAGGAATACATCGTGAATATCCCTATTGAAGCTTTAGCCCACCTTGTTGGCAGCTCGCCTCAATTCATGCTCCACCTGACGGATGACCAGCAAAAAAAACTTCGACGTTTCATTCACAAGCGCGTGCTCAACCCGGAGGACGCAGACGACCTCCTGCAGTTGACGTATCTGGAGGCCTGGCGCAACCGCGAGCGATTCTGCGGCAACGCGACGCTCAGCACCTGGATGTGTGGCATTGCGCAGAACCTGATCCGCAATCACTTTCGCCGCCTGTACGCCAAGCCCATGCATTGCGAGTTCGACGAATCGCTGTGGCACGGCCTCGAAGAAAGCGACCGGGACCTGGATTGGGAATTCGAGATCAACCGGCGGCTTGAGAAAACCCTGAGCGCCATCGACCACCTGCCGGCGGAAATGCGCAAAACGCTGTACGCCTCCCTGGAGACCGACGGCAGCTATCAGGACACCGCCGATGCGCTGGACATTCCCATCGGCACCGTTCGCTCACGCCTGTCGCGCGCGCGTGAACAACTCAAGCGTGCCACCCACACCTCCTTGCGCCCCTAAGCCCGGCCCTTGAGGCGTCGTTGGGCGGCAGGGATATCTGCCCAACACGATCAGGCCCGCCGAGTGTGCCGCAAGAACATCACCCGCCAGCCGAATAGCCGCCGCTCGTCGCCGCAATCGACGATTCCGGTTAAACGGTTGAAAGCGTAGGTAAAAATTCAAAATAAACGCTTGACGCATCGGCGTTCTGCGCGAATAATGCGCGCCACTTGGCTACATAGCTCAGTTGGTTAGAGCATAGCATTCATAATGCTGGGGTCCGGGGTTCAAGTCCCTGTGTAGCCACCAAGTACTAAAAACGGCTTACCGAAAGGTAAGCCGTTTTTTTATGCCTAGGGAAAAGCACTCAGGCATACTCGCTGCCGTTCGCCTACCCCCGACAGGAACCCCTTCATGAGCTTTGACGTGTTCGCGATCATCATGCTGGGTGCTGCGCTCCACGCGACCTGGAACGCGGTGGTCAAAGGCGGGGGCGACAAGTTGCTGACCACGTGCATGATCACGGCCATTGCCTCGCTGATGGCGCTGCTCGTCATTCCGTTCCTCGACGTGCCGGCCCGCGAGAGCTGGCCGTTCATCGGCGCGTCGGTGGTGTTTCAGGTGGTGTATTTCGTGCTGGTGGCAGCGACCTACCGCATTGCCGACATGAGCCAGACGTATCCGATCATGCGCGGCACCGCGCCGCTGCTGGTGGCGGCGGCGAGCGTGTCATTGCTGTCGGAGCCGCTATCGGCGTTCGCCTGGTGTGGGATTGCGGTGATTTGCGTCGGCATTCTGAGCATGGCAGCAGCACCGTCGGCCGGGCAGCGCAAAGGCCTGATCCTGGCGTTGGTCAATGCCGGTGTCATTGCGGGCTACACCTTGATCGATGGCGTGGGGGTGCGCAAATCCGCTGCACCAGCCGCCTACACGCTGTGGATATTTCTGCTGACCGGCATTCCGCTGGCTGCCTGGGCACTGGCTGCCCGTCGCGCGCAGTTCACCGCGTACGTGGCACGTCACTGGCGCCTTGGCGTCGTGGGTGGTTTAGGTACGATTGCCTCCTACGGCCTGGCGCTATGGGCCATGACCGCTGCGCCGATTGCCACGGTTTCAGCCCTGCGGGAAACCTCGATCCTGTTTGGCGTACTGATTTCGGCGCTGGTACTCAAAGAGCACCTGACCCGCACCCGAATCATTGCGGCCTGCATCATTGCCGCCGGCGCGATGGTGCTGCGACTGGGCTGACCCCTGGCAATGAAGCGATGCGCCGGCCTTCATCGATTCGCAGGGCAAGATCCGGTAGACATGCAATTGCGCCGCGAAAAACACCCCAACTGTATTTTGACCCTCCCCTGCCCCGCTGTTAGTGTCCAGGCTCCCTCACGCACGGAGTGCCCACGGTGAAACTGGACATTTACCAAGTCGACGCTTTCAGCGCCCAACCCTTCGGCGGCAACCCCGCCGCGGTCTGCCCGCTCGAACAGTGGCTGCCAGACGAACAACTGCAGGCCATCGCCGCCGAAAACAACCTCTCCGAAACCGCGTATTTCGTGCCCCGTGGCGACGTTTACGAACTGCGCTGGTTCACCCCGGAAGTCGAGGTGGACCTGTGCGGCCATGCCACATTGGCCGCCGCCTGGGTGCTGATTCACCAGTTGCCGGACGCGCCCGAAGTACTGCGTTTTGCCACCCGTAGCGGTGAGCTGCGCGTGACACGTCAGGGCGATGAACTGGCGATGGACTTCCCCGCCAAGGCCCCCCAGGCCTGCGAAGCGCCCGCCGGGATGCTCAGTGCGCTGGGCGTCGAACAGGCCGACGTGTTCAGCACCGACGACTACATCGTGTTGCTTGACGACGAAGCCCAGGTCGCTGCCCTGACACCGGATTTCGCACGCCTCAAAGGCCTGCCCAAACGCGGGATCGCCGTCACGGCCAAGAGCACGCGGTTCGACTTCATCTCCCGCTGGTTCGGGCCGAATGTGGGAGTCAATGAGGACCCGGTCACCGGTTCCGCCCACACGTCGCTCGCGCCGTTCTGGGCCGAGCGCCTGGGCAAGCGACAGTTGAGCGCCGAACAGGGCGGCAAGCGGCGCGGTCAATTGCGCTGCGAACTCAAGGGCGACCGGGTGATCATTTCCGGCAAGGCCGTGCTGTACCTGCAAGGCACGATTTACCTGTAAGAGCCGCACCTCAAGGACAACAGATCATTCTCACAATGAACGGAGTTCAGCGCGTGTTTTCGATTTCCCGCCGTCAACTGTCGGTACTCGCCATCGCCCTCAGCCTGGTGGCCTGCCACACCCCGGTCAACGAACCACCACCGGCACCGGAGCTGGGTTCCGGCTATCGCACGGACCTTGCCACCCGCCATGCCGAACGCCATATGGCGGCGGCCGCCAACCCGTTGGCCGCCGAAGCCGGTCGCGAAATGTTGCGCAGGGGCGGCTCGGCAATCGATGCGGCCATCGCCATGCAGGCGGTGTTGACGCTGGTGGAGCCGCAGTCATCGGGCATCGGCGGCGGCGCCTTTATCATGCTCTGGGACGGAAAGCAGGTGCACGCCTATGACGGTCGCGAAACCGCGCCAGCCGGGGCGACCGAAGGAATATTCCTGAAAGCGAACGGCAAGCCGATGGCCTTTTCCGAGGCGCAGATTGGCGGGCGTTCGGTGGCGACACCGGGCGTGTTGCGCGCGCTGCAAATGGCCCACAAAAAAACCGGACACCTGCAATGGGCCCAACTGTTCGAACCGGCTATTCGCCTGGCCGAACAGGGGTTCGCGATTTCCCCGCGCTTGCACAGTTTGATCGCCGCCGACCGGTTTATCCCGCAATCACCGGAGATGGCCGCGTACTTTCTGAATGCCGACGGTACGCCCAAGGCCACCGGCACACGGCTGAAGAACCCGGCATTGGCCGCGGTGTTCAAACGTATCGCCCAGGAAGGGCCCGACGCGCTCTACCGTGGGCCGATTGCCGAAGAGATCGCGCGCAAGGTCCAGGGCCATCGCAATGCGGGCAGCTTGTCGCCGGCGGACCTGATGAACTACACGGCCAAGGAGCGCACACCGCTGTGCACCGACTACAAGCAATGGAAGGTCTGTGGCATGCCGCCGCCGTCGTCGGGCGGGATTGCCATCGCGCAGATCCTGGGCACGTTGCAGGCGCTGGAAAACCGCGACCCGCGCCTGGCCATCGCGCCGCTGACGCCGCTGAAAAGTACCTCGCCGGCGGGCCTTGAGCCGACGCCCGAAGCCGTGCACCTGTTGGCCGAAGCCGGCCGCCTGGCGTTTGCCGATCGCGCGCTGTATGTGGCCGATGCGGACTTCGTGCCCGTGCCGGTTGCCGGCCTCGTAGCGCCGGACTATCTGGCTCGTCGCGCCGCCTTGATTGGTGAGCGCAGCATGGGCGTGGCCAAACCCGGCGTGCCGGCGGGCCTACGGGTGGCCTATGCGCCGGACCGTTCGCCGCTGCGCATCTCGACCTCGCAAGTCGTCGCGGTGGACGATCAGGGCGGCGCCGTATCGATGACCACCACCGTAGAAGCCGCCTTCGGCTCCCACGTAATGGTTCAGGGCTTCTTGCTGAACAACCAGATGACCGACTTCTCGTTCATTCCCGAGGAGAACGGCCAGCCCGTGGCCAACCGCGTGCAACCCGGCAAGCGTCCGCGCTCGGCCATGGCACCAACGCTGGTGTTCGACCGCCGGAGCGGCGAGCTGCTGGCCACGGTAGGATCGCCGGGCGGCTCGCAAATCATCGAGTACGTGAGCAAGTCACTGGTGGCGATGCTCGACTGGAAACTCGACCCCCAGGCCGCCATCAGCCTGCCCAACTTTGGCAGCCGCAATGGTGCCACCGAGCTGGAAGCCGGCCTGTTCAGCCCCGCGCTGAAGCAGGCACTCAAGGACAAGGGCCACGCCTTGAGCGAGATCGACATGACCAGCGGCATCCAGGCCATCGTTCGCAGCCGCGACGCCCAAGGCAAGGTGACGCTGAGTGGCGGTGCCGACCCTCGGCGCGAGGGCGAAGCGTACGGTGACTGACGCGCGGCTCAGCGGCTGATCTTCAAGCCCTTGCGCTGTGCATGCCGCTCCAGCGCGAGGTCGATCAGCCGACTGACCAGCTCGCTGTAACTCATGCCGGTCGCCTGCCACAACTTGGGGTACATGCTGATACGCGTGAAGCCGGGCAGTGAGTTGATTTCATTCACCAGCACCTCACCGTCTTCGGTGAGAAACACATCGACCCGCGCCAGACCGGCGCAACCCAGCGCCTGGAAGGCATCGATGGCCAAGCGACGAATGCGTTCGCTGGCCTCGGCGCTGATCGCCGCCGGCACCACTACCTGCGCGGCTTGTGCGTCGATGTATTTACTGTCGTAGGAGTAGAAGCCGCTGCTCACCACGATCTCGCCACAACCACTGGCGATGGGATCGTCGTTGCCCAACACGGCGCATTCGATTTCCCGGCCCTGCACGGCGGACTCCACCAGCACTTTTTCATCGAACCCCAGGGCGAGCTCGACCGCCGCATGGTACTCCGTCTCGGTGGCGACTTTGCTCACACCCACCGAGGAGCCCTGGTTGGCAGGTTTGACGAACATCGGCAGGCCGAGCGTGCGCTGCGCCGTCCCGAAAGACGTGCGCGCTGCGTTGGCACGGGTCAGGGTAATGAACGGCGTCACGGCAATACCGGCGTCGCGCAGCAGGCGCTTGCTGATGTCCTTGTCCATGCACACCGCCGAACCCAGCACATCGGAACCGACAAATGGCAGGTCGGCCATACGCAGCAGGCCTTGCAGGCAGCCGTCTTCGCCGAGGGTGCCGTGGACAATCGGGAAGATCACGTCGATATGTTCCAGCATGCCGTTGCTGGCGGTTTCCACCACTTGCCGGCTGGCCTTGCCCGGCACCACCGCCAGCTCACGGTTGGACTGGTTGAGGGCGATCAGCGCCGGGTTTTCCTGGTTGATCAGGTAATTCGAGGTGTCGTTGAGGTGCCAGTGGCCGGCCTTGTCGACACCGATCAGCACGGGTTCGAAGCGTGTACGGTCAAGGGCATCGACGATATTGCGCGCCGATTGCAGCGACACTTCGTGCTCCGCCGAACGGCCACCAAAAATAATACCTACCCGCACCTTGCTCATGACCCGGCCTCACTGTTGAAAGTAAGGCTTCTTACCATGAGCCGTCAGCGATTCGCCACCAGATGTGCGCCGAACAGCAGGTAGCAAGTGCCGGCAAAGCGATCCAGCCATTTGCGCGAACGGCTGTAGAGGCTGGCCATGCGCTCGCTGGAAAACACCAGGGCCACGCTGGAATACCAGCTGAACGACAAGGTGGCCATGGTGATCACCGCCAGGGTCAACAACATCGGTGACGGCGAAGGCGGCATGGTCGACGCGAAAATGGTGGCGACGAACAGCGCGGCCTTGGGGTTGGACAGATTGCCCAGCAACCCCAGGCGCCACGCGGCAAACAACGAACGCTGCGGCTCGTCCGGCAACAGGTTCTGCGCCATGGACGGAGCCGAGCGCTTGAACAGTTTCACGCCCAGGTAAATCAGGTAGCCGCCGCCGATGACCTTGAACGCCAGGTAAAGCATCGGCGCGGCGGTAAACAGCGACTTGATGCCCAGCCCTCCGGCCAGCCCCCAGATGATCGTCCCGGTGGCCACGCCTGCCGAGGCCACCACGCCATGGCGGCGCGAACAGCTGGCGGCCAACTGCGCGGTATTGAAAAAGTTGGGGCCGGGGGTCACCACCGCCACGGTCCAGAGCAGCGCCAGCGACAACAACGGTGCAGCGTAGGGCAGATTGGAAAACAGCATCGAAGGTCCCTCTTGAAACGTTGATCGGCCGTTAGCGTTCGGTTTCGGTTTCGGTTTCGGTTTCGGGCTCAGGCATGTGCACGAGCAAGTCTCCTGGTTGGCACTGCAAGTAGGCGCAGATCGCGTCCAGCGTCCCCAGGCGTATGCCCTTGACCTTGCCTTGTTTGAGCAGTGACAGGTTCTGCTCGGTAATCCCGATGGCGGCGGCCAGTTCCTTGGACTTGACCTTGCGCCGGGCAAGCATGACGTCCAGTTCAATCACTATGGGCATATCGGTCTCAAACAAAGGTGCGGTTTTCGGAATCCACTTCATTGGCCTGGCGCAGGATACGCGCAATCACCGCGATACACGCCGCCAGAAACAAGGCCACGAAGCTGGGCGCCGTGATGCTCAGGGTGATCATGCGCTGACCGGCAGGCTCGTGCATGGTGACCCAGACGCTGAGCAATGGCTCACACAAAAAATCCAGCAAGACCCAGATTGCCACGGCTTTGCCGACCTTGCCCAGATGCAGCGCCGCGGCGCTGGAGAAATACTCGCCACGCGCGTAATTCTGGAACAGCTTGCGCAGGTGGTTCAAACCGTACACCAGGGCCATCAGCGGTACGCTGGACAACAGAATGCACCCGGCGATCTGCCACAGCGGAAACAGCTCGATCTTGGCCGCTCGCCCGACAATCTGGCGGTCGCTCAGCGCAAAGCCGAATCCCAGCCCGTCACTCAATATGGGGAATACCCACACCACAGTGTTAAGCAGCAACATGCTGACGATCAGCAGGAGCGTGATCATCGACATGCGTTGGCTGAGCTGAGCAAGACGCTGGGTGTCCATAAAGTGAGCCTCGAAGGAATGTGGCGGTACAATAATGGATAAATTATCGTAAAACAATAATAAAATACGGTATTACAAGATAACAATTGAATTGGGAATCATCGTCAGGCCGCCAAAACGCGCACAATCGTTCAAGACCTCGACAGACAACCGGGGTCAGACTGGGTTAACGTGTTTCCACCCTTTTTCGTGACCACTCGCCATGGGCAAACCCTCCGCCACCCTCGACTGGCTGCACCGCGCCCCACACGCCAGCGGCCTGGACCGCATCGAGGCGTACTTTGCCGGTTTCGCCTTCGACCCTCATCGCCATGACACCTACGCCATCGGGCGTACGTTGTTCGGCGTGCAGAGTTTTCATTATCGCGGCGACATGACCCACAGCATGCCGGGCACGACCATGGTGATTCACCCCGACGAGATCCACGATGGCCGCGCCGGCAGCGAAGAAGGTTTCAAGTACCGGATGATTTACGTGGAACCGGCGCTGATCCAGCAGATTCTCGGAGGCCGGCCGCTGCCGTTCATCCACAATGGCTTGTCCACCGATCCGCGACTTTACCGCGCCAGCGAAGTGTTGCTGCAAAGCCTGGATTGCCCCATCGATCCGATGCAGGAACAGGACGCCCTGTTCGACCTGGCCCAGGCATTGAGCAACGCCTCCGGGGCGATCGTCAGCCGCAAGAGCTTTGACTACGTGGCCGCCGAGCGCGCGCGGGAGTTTATCCACAGCGCCCTGGGGCGCAGCATCACCCTGGATGAAATCGCCGACCATTGCGGGCGTGATCGCTGGGCGCTGTCGCGGGACTTTCGCCTGCTGTTCGGCACCAGCCCCTACCGTTACCTGACGATGCGGCGGCTGGACCTGGTGCGCAGCCTGCTGGCACAGGGCCAATCGCTGGTGGATGCGGCAATGACCGCAGGCTTCACCGACCAGAGCCACATGACCCGGCAATTTCGCAGCACCTACGGCATGCCGCCGTCACGCTGGGTCAGGATGTCAGACCGTTTCCAGGCCCGCTGACGCTCAGAGCTGGCGCCCGTCGAGCGGTTGGCCGATGGTCAGGAAGTGCCCGCCCGCCACATGGTGCAAACTGCGTAGCCCGTCATGCCCCTCGAAATGCCAACGGCCTTCACTGAACACGCGCTCATCGGCATACGCCGCGACCACTTCGCCGAGGAACAGATCGTAGGTCTGCTGGTTGTGGGGTTCGGGCAACAGTCGGCATTCCAGCCAGGCAATACAGCCTTCCAGCAGCGGCGCTTCGGTGTACTCACCGCTGAACACCTGCAGGCCGTAGGTGGAAAATTTGTCGGTTTCGGTGCCGGTGGTGTTGCCGACAGTTTGCACAAGATCGGCCTGGGCAGCGCACGGCACCTGCAACACGAAGGTGCCGGAGCCTTCCAGCAGCTGGCGGGTCCAGGTGGCCTTGTCCAGGACCACCGCGACTTTCGGCGGTTCGAAATCCAGCGGCATGGCCCAGGCTGCGGCCATGATATTGCGCTGGCCGTTGTGCGCCGCGCTGACCAGCACGGTCGGGCCGTGGTTAAGCAAACGGTAAGCCTTGGACAGCGGAACGGGGCGACGGTGGGTAGCGCTCATGAATGGCTCTTCGGACAAGGAAAAAGCCTACGATACCCCAACGCCCGCCCCCTCCGTCACTCCCGGTTTCAGTGGTTCAACTGATTGGCGAACTGCCCCACCGCGCTGACCACCTTCTGTGCGCCGTCCTGGATTTCCACGATCACTGTGCCGGCTTCCGCCGCCAGGGCCAGGCCCTGCTCGGCTTGCAGACGGCCGTCGGTCATCAGGGACACCGCATCGCGGGCCATGTCCTGGTTCTGACGCACCACACCGACAATTTCTTCGGTGGCCTTGCTGGTGCGTGAAGCCAGTTGGCGCACTTCATCGGCCACTACCGCAAAACCACGCCCCTGCTCGCCCGCGCGCGCTGCTTCGATGGCGGCGTTGAGTGCCAGCAGGTTGGTCTGTTCGGCGATACCGCTGATGGTCTTGACGATGGTACCGATCACCTGGGACTGCTCGTTCAACGCCTCGATGCCTTCCCCGGCCTGTTGCATGTGCTTGGCCAGGTCGCGCATCACATCCACCGCCTGGGTCACGACAGTAGTGCCGCGCTGGGCACTGCTGTCGGTTTGCAGCGACGTGCTGTAGGCAATGTTCGCGGCCTCGGCGACCGCTTGTTCCTGGTTGACCTGATCGGTGATCACCGTGGCGAACTTGACCACCTTGTACAACCGATCGGTGGTGTCCAGCACCGGGTTGTAGGTCGCTTCCAGCCACACCACGCGGCCATGGCTGTCTACACGCTTGAAGCGCGCCGCCACGAACTCGCCGGCATTCAGGCGCTTCCAGAAGTCCTGGTACTCGGTGCTGTTGTATTCCTCCGGCTCACAGAACATGCGGTGATGTTTGCCTTGGATCTGCGCCAGGCTGTAACCCATGCCGCTGAGGAAGCGGTCATTGGCAGTGAGCACATGTCCGCCGAGGTCGAACTCGATCACCGCGGTGGAACGCACCAGCGCAGTGATCAGGTTTTCGTGCTCGCGGGACGCCTCGATGGTGCGTGTGAGGTCGCTGGAGTAGATCGAAAAATGCTTGATGCGCCCGTCCGAACCCCGCACCGGCTGCAACACCGAACGCAGCCACGCCTCTTTGCCGTTGCCGCGCATCAGGCGCAGGGTGCCGGCGTAATGTTCACCCCGTGCCAGGGCGTTCTTGAAGCGCAGCTGGAATTCGTCCTGACGCAGATTCGCGGGCATCAGGTCATCAATCGTGCGCCCTATCACCTGCGGCGCCTGGTAAGCCAGCTCTTGCAGGAAGTTCGCATTGGCCCAGTCGACCCGGCCTTCGGCGTCCAGCGTCAGGCACAGCATTTCACTTTCCAGGCTCTCCTTGACCTGTTGCAAGCTGGACAATTCTTCGCGAAGAGCCGCCAGCTCTTGCTTCAAACGGGAGTTGAACATGGGGCACCGATGGAAATGAGGGAGAAGGATCTGACCTGCATCGGCGCTGCCGGTATTTTCTGAAGAGGGCTTTAGCCCCAGGCCCAACTATATTTTTGGATCCATTAACTGCCGTTGTTTCGGCACACGCCCATCACCTGGTATTCGAGGGTGTTGAGCTTGCCGCTGGAGTCTTCGTAGGTCATGCGCGACGGCACCGCGTTGCACGAACGAATTGGCGGCGTGACGTTGACCACTTTGGCAATGTCCAGCTTCATGCCATAGCGATACGCCTGCACCTCGGGCGCCGGCTTGCCCTTTTTGGCGGCGTAATCGGCCATGGCTTTTTCATTGCGCTCCATCATCTGTGCGAACGTGCGATCGCCGCCACCTTCCGCCAATGCACCAAACGACAAGACAGCAGTTAATACGCCCAGCGCCAACTTATAAAAATTCATCGTAATTTCCTCGGTTGAAAGTTCAGTACCGAGACTAACCAACTCACCCTGACGCGATCTTCACCAGAACATTACTTATTTGTTAGATAACGGCGAGTTTCCAGAATTGTAATGTTCACGCCACTTCTTCGTTATTCACGGTTTGCAACTATCAGCCCGGGCCAGATCAATAAGAACGCCCACTTCCATAAGAAGCTGAAAACTGCCATCTCCCAGGAGCGAACCATGCGTATCCGCCACTACAGCCTTCCCCTTTCACTGTGCGCCGCGTTGCCCTTGACCGCCGTGACCGCGCAAGACAAGCCCGAGGGGTTTATCGAAGGCAGCAGCGTCAACGTGCTGGCCCGGAATTTTTACTTCAACCGCGATGATCGCAAGGGCCAATCCAGCCCCACCGGCAACGGCTACTCGCAAGCCTGGGCGCAGGGGCTGATCGGACGCTTCGAATCCGGCTTTACCCAAGGTACCGTGGGGTTCGGCCTGGACGCCTTCGCCATGGTCGGCGTGAAACTCGACTCTGGCACCGGCCGCAGCGGCGGCAAAGGCTCGTTTGGCGTGTTGCCGGTGGACAGCGACAATCACCCGGAAGACAACTACAGCAAAGCCGGCGGAGCCGCGAAGTTGCGTGTGCTGGACACCGTGGTCAAGGCCGGCGATGTATTCCCACTCACTCCAGTTGTGGCTTATGGCGATTCACGGGTTTTGCCGGAAAGCTTTCGCGGGGTCACCGCGCAAAACACCAGCCTTGAAGGCTTGAGCCTGCAAGGCGGACGCCTGAGCGGCATGAGCCAGCCAACGCAAAGCGGCATGGACAAAGGCTTCGCGACCTTCTACGCCGGCCCGGTCGACTCGCCCTGGATCGGTTATTTCGGCGGCGACTACACCGTCAACAACCACCTGAGCGTCAGCTTGTACAGCAGCCGCCTGAAGGACGCCTGGGACCAGTACTACGCCGGCACCGCCGGCAGTTATCCACTCAACGACGACGTCTCGCTGTTCGGCGACTTCAACTACTACAAGGCGGTAGACGAAGGTAAAAAACTGTTGGGGGAATTCGATAACACCATCTGGAGCGCCAGACTGGGCGTGAAGGTCGGGGCCCACAGCCTGGCCCTCTCGCACCAGCGCAACAACGGCGATGACGACTTCGATTACCTGCGCCAATCGGACTCGATCTTCCTCAACAACTCGATCCAGTACAGCGACTTCAACTCGCCCAAGGAGCGTTCCTGGATGGTGCGCTACGACCTGGACATGCAGGCGTTCGGCATTCCCGGCCTGTCGTTCATGACCCGCTACGGCAAAGGCACCGGCGCTGACTACAGCAACGCCAACGCGGTGTACATGCGTCGCGACAGTGCCGGCAACCCGCTCACCGACCAGCGCCGCTGGGAACGGGATATCGAGGCCAAATATGTGGTGCAGGCCGGCCGTTTGAAGGACTTGTCACTGCGACTTCGCCAGGCAACCGTGCGTTCAAGTGCATTCGAGTCGGACCTGGAAGAAGTTCGGCTGATTGTGGAGTACCCCATCGCAGTGCTCTGAACTCTGCCGATTAGTTTCACTTGTCGACGTTCTATACCTGCTCACAAGTTGAAGCCTGTCAGAACTGTAATATCGGCCTCACCTTCGCGTTAAGTTGCACTTCTTACAGTGCACATCGCACACACCTCATCTCTGCGGCTGTTGTGTAGCTCCTTTGGAACAGAGATGAATTTTTACGCCCCGCCAGGGGCGTTTTTTTTGCACGCGGCGTCAGTGACGAATCGTCGCACCGGCTTGGCTCGGCTTGACCCTAAAGTTACTTCACGGTTCAGAGTTTTCCTACAGCGCACCCCGCCTCCCTATGAGGCCATGTCCTTTTTCGTTTTTATTGAAGGTAAATCCCCATGCGTATCCTTGTGGTTGAGGACGAGCAGAAAACCGCCGACTACCTGCAACAAGGCCTGACCGAAAGCGGTTACGTCGTCGATTGCGCCGCCAGCGGCATCGATGGGCTGCACCTGGCCCGGCAGCACAGCTATGAACTGGTGATCCTCGACGTCAACTTGCCCAACACCGACGGTTGGGATGTGCTGGCGCAACTGCGCCGCGACGGCAACCAGCGCGTGATGATGCTCACCGCGCGCGGTCGGCTGGCCGACAAGATCAAGGGCCTTGACATGGGCGCCGACGATTATCTGGTCAAGCCCTTTGAATTCCCGGAACTGCTGGCCCGCGTGCGCACCTTGTTGCGGCGCAGCGAGCACATTCCACTGCCGGATGTGCTGCGCGTCTCGGACCTGGAACTCGACCCGCGCCGACATCGCGCCTATCGCGGCAACCGCCGCATCGACCTGACCACCAAGGAGTTCGCCCTGCTGCATGTGTTGATGCGCCAGGCCGGCGAAGTGATGACCCGTACGCAGATCATCTCGCTGGTGTGGGACATGAACTTCGACTGCGACACCAATGTAGTGGAGGTCTCCATCAGCCGCCTGCGGGCCAAGGTCGATGATCAGAGCGAGGTGAAGTTGATCCACACCATTCGCGGCGTGGGTTATGTGCTGGAGGCGCGCCCATGAAGACCAGCAGTCTGTCGATGCGCCTGGGGCTGACGGTCAGCCTGATGGGCGCGGGGTTGGTGCTGCTGCTGGCGACCCTGGCGTACCTGGCCCTGACCCACGAACTGGACAAGCTGGCACGCAAGGGCCTGGAAAACAAAATGGAGCAGTTGGCCCATACCCTCGGCCAGGGCCTGGATGAACACCGCATCACCAATCGCCCTCACTCACTGCTGGACCTGGTGATGGGTCACGACAACATCTACCTGACCATCCTCGGCGCACGGCCCGAGGCAACGGTGCTACTGAGCGTCGGCGCCAAGCCCCAACAGCCGTTGTTGCTCGACGTGCCCACCGGTAAAAACCTGGCGTATTTGAACTGGGTCGACGGCCAGGGCAATCGTATCCTCAGTGCCACGCGCCTGATGCCCCTGCAAGGGGGCGAGTACGTACGTGTGCTGCTGTCGCTGGACCGTTCGGATGATGAAGCGTTGCTCAGTGCCTACCTGCGCTCCACGGTGATCGCCCTGCCGATGCTGCTGATCCTGATCGGCATGGGCGCCTGGTGGCTGGTGCAACGCGGGCTCGCGCCACTGCAGCAGTTCAGCCGTGTTGCAGCCAAGGTCACGACCCAAGACCTGACCCATCGCCTGTCCCTGGACAACCTGCCCAAAGAGCTGGGCGAACTGGCCGAGGGCATCAACGTCATGCTGCATCGCCTCGACGCCGGGGTGCAGCAACTGTCGCAGTTCTCCGACGACCTGGCCCACGAACTGCGCGCGCCCCTGACCAACCTGATGGGCAAGGCCCAGGTGACCCTGTCCCGCGAACGGCCCTCGGAGGACTACAAGGCCAGCCTGGAATCCTGCACCGAGGAAATGGAACGCCTGTCGCGCATGGTCTCCGACATGCTGTTTCTCGCCCAGGTCAGCCACCCGGCAGCGCGCGCCGGGTTTGCTCCGGTATCGCTGGCGCAGGAGGCGCAGCGGGTGATGGAGTTGTTCGCCCTCAGCGCCGAGGACAAACACATCACCCTGAGCCTGCGCGGCGATGCCTGGGTGCTGGGGGATCGCCTGATGATCCAGCGCGCTATCTCCAACCTGCTGTCCAACGCCATTCGCCATACCCCGCATGACGCCAGCATCTTGCTGCTGGTGGAAAGCTATGAGCAAAGCGTATCGCTGTCCGTGGGCAACCCCGGGCGCGGCATCGAAGCCCATCACCTGCCGCACCTGTTCGAACGTTTCTATCGCGCCGACAACAGCCGCGCCCGGGCCGAAGGCGGCACCGGCCTGGGGCTGGCCATCGTGCAGTCGATCATGCACCTGCATCAGGGGCACGCCGACGTCAGCAGCCAGCCGGGCCGGTTCACACGGTTCAGCCTGGTGTTTCCTCTTCCTTGAACACGCTTTTTTGTTGGTAACCGGGCTTGATGTGGTGATCGGGCTTGCCCGCGCCGGGCTGCGAAGCAGCCCCAAAACCTGACACCCGGTTCTGACTGAAAGAACGCAGCGTCCTTGTTGGGGCCGCTTCGCTGCCCAGCGCAGGACAAGCCTGCTCACCACAAAGATCACATCTCGGGGTTTTCCTCTTCCTTGCGATGGGCCCACTGGTACAACGCCGGCAGCACCAGCAAGGTCAGCAACGTAGAGGAAATGATCCCGCCGATCACCACCGTCGCCAGGGGCCGCTGCACTTCGGCGCCGGTACCGTTGGCGAGCGCCATCGGGATAAAACCGAGGGACGCGACCAGCGCCGTCATCAACACCGGACGCAGCCGGGTCAGCGCGCCCTCATTGATCGCCATCGACAACGAACGCCCTTCCTCACGCAGGTTGCGGATGAAGGCGATCATCACCAGGCCGTTCAATACCGCCACACCGGACAAGGCAATAAAACCCACACCCGCCGAGATCGACAACGGAATACCCCGCAGCCACAGCGCCATGATCCCCCCCGTCAACGCAAACGGAATTCCGGTGAACACCAGCAGGCCGTCCCTGAGGTTGTTGAACATCATGAACAACAATCCGAACACCAGCAGCAACGCTACCGGCACCACGATGCGCAGGCGCTCGGACGCCTCCTTCAGTTGTTCGAACTGGCCACCCCAGGTGGTCCAGTAACCTGCCGGCACCTTCACCCGGGCGAGAATCGCGGCCTCGGCTTCCTCGACAAACGAGCCGATATCCCGCCCGCGCACGTTGGCGCTGACGATCACCAGGCGCTTGCCGTTCTCGCGGCTGATCTGGTTCGGGCCGAGGACCAGGTCCAGGCTCGCCACTTGGGACAAGGCGATGAAACCCAACTGGCCGGAAGCGTTTACCGGCACTGGAATCAACAGCCGCGACAACCCGTCGATATCGGTGCGCAGCGCGTCGGACAAGCGCACGACCATGTCGAAACGCCGGTCACCTTCGTACAGCGTACCGGCCTGGCGCCCGCCGACGGCGACCGCGATGGTGTCCTGCACATCGCCCACGTTCAGGCCAAAACGCGCGGC
Organism: Pseudomonas sp. SDO524_S393; assembly: GCF_054071875.1. Taxonomy (NCBI): domain Bacteria; kingdom Pseudomonadati; phylum Pseudomonadota; class Gammaproteobacteria; order Pseudomonadales; family Pseudomonadaceae; genus Pseudomonas; species Pseudomonas sp. SDO524_S393. The sequence goes on from NZ_JBSVVZ010000022.1 coordinate 65,020, forward strand.
CTTGTCGCGGTCGATATTGATGGTCAGCACCGGCAGGCCGGAGGTTTGTTCAACCTTGACTTCCGAGGCGCCGTTGAGCTTTTGCAAGGTCTCGGCGATTTCGCCGGCGGTCTGGTTGAGCACGTCCATGTCATCGCCAAACACCTTCACCGCCACATCGCTGCGCACCCCGGAAATCAGCTCGTTGAAACGCAGTTGAATCGGCTGCGACAACTCGTACGCGCTGCCCGGCACAATCGCGCTGGCACGCTGGATATCGGCGATCAGGGTTTCCCGGGACTTCTTCGGGTCAGGCCATTGGTCCTTGGGTTTGAGCATCACGTAGCTGTCGGAAATGTTCGGCGGCATCGGGTCGGAAGCAATTTCCGCAGTGCCGGTACGCGCGAATACCCGCTCGATTTCCGGCACCTGGGCCATCAAGGTTTTTTCCAGTTGCTGCTGCATCTGCACCGACTGCGTCAGGCTGGTACCGGGTACGCGCAAGGCCTGCTGGGCAAAATCGCCTTCGCTGAGGCTGGGGATAAATTCGCTGCCCATGCGGCTGGCAACCACGCCCGAAGCGACGATGGTCAATACCGCCAGGCCGAACACCAACGGACGCCGCGCCATCACCCAGCCCAGCACCGGCGCATACGCCCGACGCGCACTGCGCATGACAAGGTTTTCTTCTTCCTTGACCTTGCCGGTGACGAACAACGCAACCGCCGCCGGCACAAAGGTCACCGACAGCATCATCGCGCCCAATAGAGCGATCACCACGGTAAACGCCATGGGATGGAACATCTTCCCGGCCACCCCGGTGAGGGCGAAGATCGGCAGGTACACCACCATGATGATCAGTTGTCCGAAGATCAGCGCTCGTCGTGCTTCCTTGGCGGCAGCGAACACTTCGTGCAGGCGCTCGCTGCGCGTCAACAGTCGCCCGTGACGCTGCTGTGCGTGAGCCAGGCGGCGGATGGCGTTTTCGACGATCACCACCGCACCGTCGACGATGATGCCGAAATCCAGCGCACCGAGGCTCATCAAGTTGGCGCTGACCTTGTTGGTGAACATGCCGGTGAAGGTGAACAGCATCGCCAGCGGGATCACCATCGCGGTGATCAGTGCGGCGCGAATATTGCCGAGGAACAGGAACAGCACCGCGACCACCAACAGCGCGCCTTCGAAGAGGTTTTTCTTCACCGTGGCGATGGCTTTTTCGACCAGATTAGTGCGGTCGTAGACCGTGACGGCGACCACGCCTTCGGGCAGCGAGCGGTTGATCTCTTCGAGTTTTTTCGCCACGGCCAGGGATACGCTGCGGCTGTTTTCGCCGATCAACATGAACACCGTGCCGAGTACGACCTCGCGACCGTTTTCCGTGGCGGCACCGGTGCGCAACTCGCGGCCGATCTCGACCTGGGCCACATTGCGCACGCGAATCGGCGTGCCGTCCGAACTGGTGATGACAATATTGGCGATGTCATCGATGGACGCCAATTGTCCTGGCGCACGGATCAGCAGTTGCTCGCCACTGCGCTCGATGTAGCCGGCGCCGACGTTGGCGTTGTTGCGCTCCAGCGCCGTGACCAGGTCATTCAAGGTCAGGTTGTAGGCGGCCAGGCGCTTGGGGTCGGGCGCGATCTGGTACTCCTTGGCGAAGCCGCCAATGGTGTTGATCTCGGCCACGCCCGGTACGTTGCGCAGTTGCGGCTTGATGATCCAGTCCTGGATGACACGAAGGTCCGTCGGGGTGTAAGGCGTGCCGTCGTCCTTGCGCGCACCGTCCCTGGCCTCGACGGTCCAGAGGAAAATCTCCCCCAGTCCGGTGGAAATCGGCCCCATCGCCGTCTCGATACCCGGCGGCAATTGCCCGCGGGCCACTTGCAGGCGCTCATTGACCAATTGGCGGGCGAAGAACAGGTCGGTGCCGTCCTTGAAGATCACCGTCACCTGGGACAAACCGGAACGCGACAACGAACGGGTCTGCTGCAAACCGGGCAAGCCGGCCATGGCGGTTTCGATGGGAAAGGTGATGCGCTGTTCGGTTTCCAGCGGCGAATACCCGGCCGCTGCAGAGTTGATCTGCACCTGCACATTGGTGATGTCGGGCACCGCGTCGATGGGCAGTTTCTGATAGCTGGCGATGCCGACACCGGCCATCAACAGCACTGCCAGCAGCACGATGATGCGCTGCTCGATGGCAAATTGGATAAGGCGCTCAAACATGGGAAATCACTCGCGGGATCAATGGGCGTGTTCGGCCGAGCCTTTGCCCAGTTCGGACTTGAGGATGAAGCTGCCGACGGTGGCCACCTGCGCTCCCGCCTCAAGCCCTTGACGTACCTCGACGTAGCCGTTTTCCCTCGCGCCCAGCTCCAGGTGACGGGTGACAAATCCGTGCTCGGTGCGCACGAACACCGAAGGCTTGTCCTCGACGGTCTGGATCGCCTCCTGGGGCACCGTGACCCTGGCCTGGAAGGTGTCGACGGCCAATTGCACGCTGACAAACAGCCCCGGGCGCCAGGCATCGTCAGGATTGGGCACGCTGATGCGCACCGTCGCGGTGCGGGTTTGTTCACCGAGCAGATTGCCGACATACGCCACCGTACCCTGCACGTCAGTGCCCATTTCGGTGGAGCTGACCTTGACCGGCTTGCCGACGCGGACCTTGTTCAGGTCCTTGGGAAACACGCCGAACGTCACCCACACCTGGGACAGGTCCGAAAGGGTGAAGGCGTTAGTGGTTTCACTCACGACTTCGCCGACACCCAAGTGTTTTTCCACCACCACGCCGGCGAACGGTGCACGCAGCTCATAGCGATTGCCCCCCACCAGCACGGCGTTGCCGCTGAGGGCAGTCATCTTCTGACGCGCGTTGTTCAGGGCGATTTCGGCTTCTTGCAGGGTCTGGCGCGCCAGCAGGTAATCCTGCTCGGCAGAGATTTTGTCCTGCCACAATTGGCGTTCGCGCTGGAAGGTGGTGCGTGCCAGTTCGACCCGCCGCTCGCTGGCCGCCAACTCGCTGCGCTGCTCGGAAATCTGCTGGCTGGCGATCACCGCCAAGACCTCGCCCTTCTTCACCGACTGGCCAAGGTTGACCTTCACCGACTCCACCACCCCCGCCGTACGCGGGACGATGTGGGAGGTACGGTCTTCGTCGAAGCGCACCTCGCCCGGCAGCACCAGCAACGTGCTGACCGAACGGGGTTGTGCCTCAGCGATTTGAATGCCGGCGGCCTGGATCTGCTGTGCGGTGAGTTCAAGTTCGCCTTCTTCTTCATCGGCCTGCGCAAAACTGCACAGCATCAGGCCCAGGGCGACGGCAAGCGCCACACCTTGTCGGTTGTTCATAGAGGACTCCAAAGACAATCAAAAACGGGCGAGGTCGCCGTAGATCCGTTCGATGCGTACCCAGGCGTCGGTGGCCTGGGCGGTGGCGGTGAGGTATTGGGTGCGCGCCGCAATCAGCGTGCGCTGGGCGTCCAGCACGTCGAGGAAGCTGAACTTGCCCATTTCGAACCCTCGGGTGGCACTGTCGACCGCGCTTTGCGCAGCGGGCAGGATCTGCTGGTTGAATGCGCGCACTTCGGTGTTCGCGGATTGCCACAGGTCGAGGGCCTGGCGGGTTTCGGTGCGCAAGCGCAATTCGGCGGCGTTGCGCAGGTCGCGGGCCTGGTCGGCACGACGGCTGGCGGCCAGCACATTGCCCTGGTTGCGGTTGAACAACGGGATCGGCATCGACACGCCCACCAGGTTCACGCGCTCACGCACGCTGGCGTCGTACTGGCTGCCGATGGACACGTCGAGGTCGGGAATGCGCTGGGCTTTCTCCAGACCGACGCTGGCTTCGTTTTGCAGGATGTTCAGTTCTGCCAGGCGCAGCTCGGCGGTTTGCTCCAGACGCGTCAGCAGTTGGGTGGCTGCCGGCAAGGGCGGTGTGGATTGGGCTTGCGTGGCGACCGCCTGGAAGTCCGCGGTGGCACTGCCCGTGCTGGCGGCGAGCCGACGATAGGCGTCGGTGAGGCCGACCTGCGCGCGGTTCAGCTCCAGGCGAATCTCGGACAATTGCACCTGGGCCCGGGTGGCCTCCACCGGCGACGCCTTGCCCGCAGTCACTCGCCCATTGGCGACCACCAGGCCGCGCTCGGCCAAGGCCAGGGAGCGCTGGGCCAGGTCGAGGCGCTCCTGGGCGCGCAGGGCACCGTAGTAGTTGTCGATCACCTCGGCACGCAAGGTGTTGCGCCGCTGCTCCAGGGTCAGCGCGGCGGCGTCCCGGGCGCGGGAAGCGACGTCGATGCGTGCGCCACGTTTGCCGCCCAGCTCCAGGGTCTGGCTGATCTTGATACTGGTGGTGCGCGAGTCACGGCGGGTGTCTTCAGCGTCCCAGGAGGCCACCGGGTTGGGGATGAGCCCCGCCTGCTGGCGTCCCCCCTGGGCAATGTCGATCTCCCATTGCGCCGCCGCCAGGTCCGGGTTGTTGGCGAAGGCGGTTTGCAGGGCCGCATCGAGGGTGAGGGTTTGTGCCTGGGCCGCGCTGGCAACAATCCACAACACAGCGGCCCCCAGAAGTTTTTTAACGGAAATAGCCATAACGAGAGTTCCACGCCCATGAAGTGCAAGCGGAGGGCAATGTAGCCGTCGCGACTTATCAGGGCGGTGGAGCAAAGATTACAAATCCGACAGCAATGGCTCTGGGGCGGGCATTTCGCTGTCTTACCGCTGATCGCACCAAAACGGTACATAAGCACTTGGCCATCGTCGTATCGGGTATGCTTTTCGAACAAGAAACAAAAAGAAACAATTTCCCCAACCTGTTCGATAAGGAGTCCCGTCTTGGAGTTATCGACTGCCGCGTGGATGGTTCACGACACCCGCCTCATGTTCTGTGTACTGCTGGCGATTGCCAGCATCATCGTGCTGATCAGTGCGACCCGGTTGCCGCCGTTCCTGTCGATTCTGATCGGCACCTTTATCGCCGGGGTCGGCGCGGGACTGCCCCCCGAAGAAGTCGCCAAGGCGTTCAGCAAAGGGGCGGGAGCGATCCTCGGCGAAGCCGGGATCATCATTGCCCTGGGTTCGATGCTCGGCGCGCTGATGGCGGAATCCGGTGCGGCCGACCGTATCGCCACCACCTTGCTCGGATTGGGCAAGGGCAAGGCATTGCCCTGGGTAATGGCGCTGGTGGCCATGGTGATCGGCCTGCCGCTGTTCTTCGAAGTGGGCCTGGTGATGATGGTGCCGATCATCTTTGTGATGGCCAAGCGCTCGAACCTGCCGCTGCTGAAAATCGCCATTCCGGCACTGGCCGGCATGACCACTCTGCACGCGCTGATGCCCCCACACCCAGGGCCACTGATTGCGGTGAGCGCCTTGCATGCCGACCTGGGCCTGACCATGCTGCTGGGCTTTTGCCTGGCGGTGCCGGCGGTGATCCTGGCCGGGCCGATCTATGGCAATTGGTTGTCCAAGCGGTTGCAGGTGGATGAGCCCGCCGATATCGGCGCGCTGTTCAGCGCCCCGCCCAAAGCGCCGCGTCAACCAAGCTTCGGCGTGTCGCTGCTGATCATTCTGTTGCCGGTGATCTTGATGCTCGGCAGCACCCTGGCCAAAGTCGCCATGCCGCCGCAAAGCACGGTCGCGATAACCCTGAAATTCCTTGGTGAGCCCCTGATTGCCCTGGGCCTGGCGGTGATCGCTGCCGTGATCTGCCTGGGCTGGGCTGCCGGCATGCCGCGCGCCGAAGTCGGCAATACCCTGCGCAAGGCCCTGGCGCCGATCGCCGTGCTGCTGCTGACCATCGGCGCCGGTGGCGGCCTCAAGCAAACCCTGCTGGATGCGGGCGTGAGCCAGACCATCAGCAAGGTTGCCGAGGGCGCACACATGCCCTACCTGTTGCTGGCCTGGCTGATCGCTGTGGCCCTGCGCCAGGCCACCGGCTCGGCGACCGTCGCCACCACGACCACCGCCGGCATCCTCGCCCCCATGATGGCCGGGCTGGCGGTGACGCAAAGCTCGCTGGTCGCCCTGGCGATTGGCGCAGGCTCGGTGTTCTTCTGCCACGTCAACGACGCCGGATTCTGGATGGTGCGCGAGTACTTCGGCTTGCAGCTGAAACAGACGATCTGGGTGTGGTCGGTGTTGCAGACCATCGTTTCAGTGGTGGGACTGGTCGGTACGTTGGTGCTCTGGCACTTTTTGACCTGACCCTCAGGCCGCCAAGGTGTGGCGCTTGCCAAACAGCGCCACGCTACCCACTCCCACCGCGCCCATCACTACGCAATAACCCACGCAAATCCACGGGCTGGTCGGCATCAATGCGATCAGCATCAGCGGTGTGGTGCTCGCCCACAGGGCATAGGCGATGTTGTAGGTAAAGGAAATCCCCGAGACTCGCACTTGCGCCGGGAACAGCCCGACCATCACCGACGGCACCGCGCCCACCACGCCACAGCTCAGGCCCGCCACGGCATACGCCGCGCCCAGCCACACGCCGCCGGCGATGAGGCTGGCATACAGCATCACGATGCCGGCCGGCAGCAACAGGCTGTAGACCAGCACCGCGCGCCAGGCGCCGATGCGGTCGACCAGCAAGCCAGCCAGTACACAGCCGATATTCAGGAACACGATGCCCAACGCGCTCAAGGCGAACGTGTGGCTGGGGCTCATGCCGAAGGTTTTCTGCATCATGGTCGGGGTGATCACGACAAGGACCACCACCGCCGAGGTCAGGACGCAGGTGAGCACCATCGCCGGCAGCAGCACGGCGCGATGGTCGCGTAACACGGTACGCAATGGCAGTTCGGCGGCGGCCTGGCGGCGGGCCTGCATTTCGAGGAACACCGGGGTTTCGCTGAGCCAGCGACGCAGCCACACGCCGATCACGCCGAACACGCCACCGAGCAGGAACGGCAAGCGCCAGGCGTAGTCGAGGATTTCCGCCGGGGTGAAGACCTGCGCCAGCAGGGTGGCGGTCAGTGCGCCGAGCAGATAACCGAACGTCAGCCCGGCTTGCAGGAAACCCAAGGCGTAACCGCGATGGTTGGGGGGCGCATGCTCCGCGACGAAGGTCCAGGCGCTTGGCACTTCACCGCCTACCGCCGCGCCCTGCAGTACACGCAGCGCCAGCAGGATCAGCGGGGCGAAATAGCCGATCTGCGCGTAGGTGGGCATGATCCCGATCAGCAGGCACGGCAAGGCCATCATCAGGATGCTCAAGCTGAATACGCGCTTGCGCCCCAGATGGTCGGCGAAGTGCGCCATGAGGATGCCACCCAGTGGGCGCGCCAGGTAGCCGGTCACGAAGATGCCGAAGCTTTGCAGCAAACGCAGCCACTCGGGCATTTCCGGGGGGAAGAACAGTTGGCTCAAGGTCAGCGCGAAAAACACGAAAATAATGAAGTCGTAGATTTCCAGGGCACCGCCCAGGGCGGCCAGGCCCAGGGTTTTGTAGTCGGAGCGGGAAAAACGCTGCGCCTGTGGAGAAAGGGTGGCAGTCATGTAGAGGCTCGGCAGACAAACAAAATGGCGTGCAGGTTATGAGCTGAGCCCGATGATGGCAATCACGGCAGATATATTTGTTTTCCTCATTGATCGATGAAGATAACTACATTCCCAAATCAAAGGCTGTAGCGGAACATGCCGGAAAATTGCCTGCACCATAATAAATACAAGAGGAAAGACTCGTGGCCGACGCTATCGAAGAAAGCCGCTATGCCCGATTTGCCCTGCGCTGTTCCAATTTCGCCGAACGCTGGTTCCCTGACTCCTGGGTGTTTGCTGCCCTCGCCGTGATCATTGTCGCCGTGGCGACCCTGGGCATGGGTGCAGCGCCGACCGAGGCCGCCAAGGCATTCGGCGATGGGTTCTGGAGCCTGATTCCGTTCACCATGCAGATGGCCTTCGTGGTGATCGGCGGTTATGTGGTCGCCAGTTCCCCGCCAGCGGTGAAGTTGATCGACCGCCTGGCCCGCATCCCGAAGAACGGCCGCTCGGCCGTGGCGTGGGTGGCGCTGATTTCCATGGTCGCCTCCCTGCTGAACTGGGGCCTGTCCCTGGTATTCGGCGGTTTGCTGGTGCGGGCGCTGGCGCGTCGCACGGACTTGCGCATGGATTACCGCGCAGCAGGTGCCGCTGCGTATCTGGGGCTTGGCGCCGTGTGGGCACTGGGTCTGTCGTCGTCCGCCGCACAGTTGCAGGCCAACCCGGCCAGCCTGCCGCCGTCGATCCTGGCGATCACCGGGGTGATTCCGTTCACCGACACGATCTTCCTGTGGCAATCCGGCGTGATGCTGCTGGCGTTGATCGTGGTGTCGCTGATCATCGCCTACGCCACCGCGCCCGGCCCGAACAGCGCCCGCGATGCGAAGGATTGCGGCGTCGACCCGGCCTTCAACCTGCCCAAGCTGCAAGCCCCCAGCCGCCCGGGCGAATGGCTGGAACACAGCCCGTTGCTGACCATCCTGCTGGCCCTGCTGGCAGCGGGCTGGTTGTTCCATGAGTTCTCGACCAAACCGGCGATCAGCGCCATCTCGGGGCTGAACACCTATAACTTCCTGTTCATCATGGTGGGTGCCCTGCTGCACTGGCGCCCGCGCAGCTTCCTTGATGCCGTGGCGCGCGCGGTGCCGACCACCACCGGCGTACTGATCCAGTTCCCGCTTTACGGCTCGATCGCCGCACTGATGACCGTGGTCAAGGGCGGCGACGGCCAGACCCTCGCGCACCATATCTCGACCTTCTTCACCTCCATCGCGTCCCACGACACCTATGCATTGCTGATGGGTGTGTACTCGGCGGTGCTGGGCTTCTTTATCCCGTCGGGCGGTGGCAAGTGGATCATCGAAGCGCCCTACGTGATGCAGGTAGCCAATGACCTGCAATACCACTTGGGCTGGGCGGTGCAGATCTACAACGCCGCCGAGGCGCTGCCGAACCTGATCAACCCGTTCTATATGCTGCCGCTTTTGGGAGTATTGGGCCTGAAGGCGCGAGACCTGATCGGGTTCTCGTTCGTGCAGTTGCTGGTGCACACGCCGTTGGTGTTGTTCCTGCTGTGGGCGTTGGGGACGACGCTGAAGTATTTGCCGCCGGTGATGCCTTAAAAGTCTCTTCCGATGTAACGCGTGGGGTTGTCCTACTCCAGACAACGGCAACCCCCGACTCTCTTCCCCCATACCTTTGATTAACCTGACTCGGACTCCTACTCACCCAGCTACAAGGAAACTCCGATGACGCCCCTATCCCAATCACTGGAAGAGTTGATCGCTGATATCTACAAGGACGGCAACGTTTCAGTCACTGAATACAGGAGCCTGCGAGACGACGCCGATCGTCGCATGGCCGCTGTTATCAAGGAGTTTGGCCTGCACAACAACGTGACGGCCTTTCAGAAGTCGATCGACGTGGCCATGCAGCTACTGCAGACCAGTATCATCGATTCAAAAAAGGCCAAGCTGACCGACACAGGCGAAGCCATCGTTAAAGATGCCGTCACGGCCCAGGTGGAGTACTTGCGAGCAGGCTGCCAATGGGTGCTGCGTCTGCTGTGATTCGCTGACTCAAACCGCTGTCTTCGTTCCGTCACATTCCATTGTTACCGTTCCGGCGAAATATCTTGCAACATCTCGCCAGGGACTCCCGCAATGAGTGACGAGCACGAAGACCGCCCTTCCGCCGATTCCGTAGCCCAACCGCCGGTCGATACCAGCCGTCGGCGCTTCCTTGGGGGCGCGGCAGTGCTGGGGGTTGGTGCGACGTTGAGTGCCTGCGGCAACACAGGTGAAGCACCGGGCAAACCGGCAACCCGGCCGCTCACACCGCAAGAGCTGGACAAGGCCCTGCACGACCAGGTGAAAACCGTGGTGGTGATCTATGCCGAGAACCGCAGCTTCAACAACCTGTTTGCAGACTTTCCTGGGGTGGAGAAACCACTCTCGGCGCTGACCGCTGCCGACACGCAGCAACGCGACCGCGATGGCACGCTGCTGCCCACCCTGCCCCCTGCCTGGGGCGGTGTATTGCAGGTCGGCCCGCAGACCGTGGATGGGGTGACATACCCGAGCGAAGTGCAATTCCAGCAAAACCTGCCCAATGCCCCTTATGCGCTCAAAGGCCCGAACGCCGAAGACTTGCCTTTGAGCCTGGTCACCCGCGACCTGTGGCACGTGTTCTATCAGAACCAGATGCAGATCAACGGCGGCAAGAATGACGGTTTCGTCGCCTGGGCCGACTCCGGTGGCCTGGTGATGGGTCACTATGCCCAGAGCCGGTATGCCCTGCGCCTGTGGGACGTCGCCAAGGAATTTGTGCTCTGCGATAACTTCTTCCAGGGCGCGTTTGGTGGCTCGTTCCTCAACCACCAGTACCTGATCAGCGCTACCGCGCCGTTTTACCCGAATGCCGCGCAGTCGGTGGCCAAGGCACAGATTGCCACGCTGCAAAGCGATGACCCTGCCGACCCGCGTCTCAAGCCGCTGGACAAGTCCCCGGCCAGCGCCATGACCGGCCCGCCGCAGTTCGGTCCCAGCGCATTGACCCCGGATGGCTACGGGGTGAACACCCTGGCGCCGCCTTACTGGCCGACCTGGATTCGCGACCCGGAAAACCCTGATTATTCCAAGCCGGACCTGCCCAATGTGCTGGTGCCGCAGACCCACGAACACATCGGCGACAAGCTGTCGAAAAAGAACGTCGACTGGGCGTGGTACGCCGGCGCGTGGCAAGCGACGCTGGATCAGTTCAAGGATTCGGGCGGCATTCCGAAGATCCCGAACTTCCAGTACCACCACCAGCCATTCAACTACTTCAAGCAGCAGGGTCCGGAAAACCGCGCCGAGCGTGACAAACGCCTGCGCGATGGCGGCCTGGGCGATGAGCCTGGCACCAACAAATTCTTCGCCGATGCCCAAGCCGGCAAACTGCCCGCCGTGACCTTCTACAAGCCCCAGGGCAATCTCAACATGCATGCAGGGTATGCCGACGTGGCCTCGGGTGACCGCCATATCGTGCGTGCCCTGAAGGTACTGCAGGAAAGCCCGCAGTGGAAAAACATGGTGGTGGTGGTGACGGTCGATGAAAACGGCGGCTGGTGGGACCACGTCGCACCGCCCAAGGGGGACCGTTGGGGCCCGGGCACGCGGATTCCCGCCATCGTGGTCTCGCCGTTCGCACGCAAGGGCACGGTGGACCATACGGTGTACGACACCGCGTCGATCCTGCGCCTGATCACCCGGGTGTTCCAGCTGGAAACCCTGGACGGCCTCAAGCAACGCGATGAGGCGATGAGCGCTCGCGGGCAGAAGCCCATGGGCGATCTGACCAACACATTGCAGTTCAATGTGTAGGGTTTCTTATCCAATAGCGACACACCCGGCGATTTAGCACGCGGTTTTCCTGGTCAACCGCTACTGTGTGCACGTGGGCCTTCACCCCGCGCAGACGGGCTTTCGCTGACAAGGAATCGACTATGTTCAAACCGACCAGGCTGTCCTTCACCCTGGCCGCACTGATGGCGAGTGCGGTCGTACAGGCTGATATCGAGGTACCGCTGGGGAGTACGCAACGCGTCACCCAGCTTTTTGCGTTTCCCAACAACTGCAATGTGATCTGCTTTCGGCCATGGTCGCTGGAACAGACCGCCGAGCATTATCTGAACCAGAGCCTGCAACGGGACGGCTACAGCCGCGCCAAGGTCAGCGTGAAGAGCCACGACGGCCAGGTGTCGGCGAGCTTCAGCGGGGTGCCGGACACTTACGGCCAGCCGTTGACCAACCTGCTCAACACCGAGGACCTGGCCTACCAGGGCGCCAGTAAACTCAACAGCGACGGCAAGTGGGCGTACAACTGGTACCTGTTCCTGCCGCTGGGCATGGCCCTGGAGAACCGCAAAAGTATCGAGTTGCTGCACTTCCCGCCGGATTATTCACTGACCCAGGCCCAGGACTACCTGGAGTCGAAGACTACCGACCGCTGGGCGGCCCTGCTGACGGACAACGGTATCCCGGCCACTGAAACACCGGCCTACCAGACCATCATCGATATTGCGCCTATCGCCGCGCCCTCCAACGCCGGCAAGGACCTGGAGAACGTCTACAGCTACTTCACCGACTACCAGACGCGCATGGTCAGGGAACTGAGCCTGACCGCCAGTGGCTCGTTGCCGATGGTGGCGTTCGGCGCACCGGTGCGTAACTGGATCAAACAACAGTATGGCCAGACCGTCGGCGTACTGGGCCTGGCGCAGATCAGCCCTGCCGCCGGCAAAAGCGTCGCGGTACTGGGCGCCAACCACCCGAGCTACATCTGGTACGCGGCAGACCCGGCCACGTATGACGGGAACGAACAGAAGGCCGACGAGGCCGGCTTGAAGGTGATGGGCCAGGACTTGAGCGCCGCTTGCTGGCAGGCGGGCATGGGCCAGAAGCCGGCGAACGACCCGAATGTGCTGCTCAAGGCGTGCATGAATACCTGGCAGGTCACGCGCAAAGAGCAGACCTGCGAGCTGTTCTACACCTCGGTACGCGACCTGACGCCAGACCAGGCCAACGCCAAGTGCGCCACGCCGCCGGTCAAGACTCAACTCAAGCAGTTGAAGGACGCCGCTCCCGCCCCCAGCATCACCGCGCCTGCACTCTAGTCCGCCTACAACAACACCGGTTTCTACTGTCAGAGTTGACAGTAGAAATCGGTCGCTCGTTCAGCGAGTCTGGAGCCGCGATCATTCGCTGCAAGACTGGTAGTCAGACACTCTCCGCAGGTCGATGCAGCCCACCCGAGGAGCGTTATGAAGACTCAAGCCATGGACAAGGCTAAGACCGCTGTGAGTGACTGGCTTTATCCCTTCACCCCCCAGCCGGAAAAGGGCTATCCCTCGACAACCCATTTCGAAGTGATAGCGGCCCTGGACGGCACTGGCGCCGGTATCAAGGCCCGCGTGGCCTTTGACAGCCGCGTGTGCATCGCCAAAATCTCCGGCTACGCCGTGAGCGAACGTCGCCGGCACACCTTGCAGTTGTCGTCACGCATCCATTTGTACGATGCATGGTTCTGCGGCTTGCTCTCGCACTCCTGCACACCGAACGTGTTTCTGGACCTGCAATACCTGGAAGTCTGGACCCTGCATGAGATCCGGGCCGGCAGCCTGCTGACCATCGACTACGCCCACAGCGAGGACAGCCTGTGGCGGCAGTTCGCTTGCGACTGCGGCGAGCTGAACTGCCGGGGCTGGATCACCGGTCGCGATGAGCCACTGAACGCCGAGGGCCAGGCGTTCATGGCCCAATGGCGCGACCGTAAGCGCCCTTAGGCTTCGCCCAGCGGACGCAGGCGATACTGCGGCGGTAGTTGCTCGAAACCGCTGATGGTGGTGTTCAAGCTCTTCCAGCGACCGTCCTTGATGCCATAGATGCAACCATGCACCGACAGGCTCTGCCCACGGTGCCAGGCGTTCTGCACGATGCTGGTATGGGCGACGTTGGCCACTTGCTGGATCACGTTCAGCTCGCAGAGGCGGTCGACGCGTTCTTCTTCGGTCGGCAGTTGGGCCAGTACGTCACGGTTTTCGTAGTAAAGGTCACGAATGGTGCGCAACCAGCCATCGATGAGGCCGAACTGACTGTCCTGCATCGAAGCACGTACGCCACCGCAGCCATAGTGGCCGGTAACGAGGATGTGTTTGACCTTGAGCACGTCGACGGCGTATTGGATCACCGACAGGCAATTGAGGTCGGTGTGCAACACCACGTTCGCCACGTTGCGGTGTACGAACAGATCACCGGGCAACATGCCGACGATCTCGTTGGCTGGTACGCGGGCGTCGGAACAGCCGATCCACAGGTATTCCGGGGTTTGCTGGCGGGCGAGCTTGGCGAAGAATTCGGGATCTTCCTGTTTGATCGCGTCCGCCCAGCGTTCATTGTTATCAAGCAGGTCTTGTAGTTCGTTCATCAGGGTAACCCTCAGGAATGATGCGCAGTTTTGTGACTGACAACCCCTCGTCCAGGTCACGCCGCACGCAAATTAGCTTGAATTTTTGGGGAGCCAGGCCTGTCCACACACTATAAGCCCCACAGTATGAGGATTGGCCATGACTGAATCACGACGTCCCTACGGTGCCGCGCAGCCGCCCGCCATCGACGACAACGAAGACCGCATGGGCTCGGTGCGCGAGCTGGATTTTGACAAGGAAACCCCCACGGCGCAGCGCGGTGATGATTTGACACCGGAAACGCTGATCAAGGAAGACGGTGCACGCGATGCTGCCGAGGAAGGCAACGATAATCCGGCGGATTACGACTTGAGCATCGTGGACGAAGATGACATTGGTGGCGGTAATGGGTTGGATGAGGCCGAACTGGCAGATATTGACCCCGTTGACGGTAACCGCTGAACCCTGTGGGAGCTGGCTTGCCTGCGATTGCGGTATCGAATGACCCACCGTCATCGCGGGCAAGCCCGGCTCCCACAGAAAGCGGTTTTTCAAATTGGAGATGCGTATCTAGTCGACCAGGGTGCAGGCCATGACGACTGCATCTTCGCGGCCACCCACCGCGGGGTAGTAGTCGCGGCGACGGCCGATTTCGTTGAAACCATAGCGCTCGTAAAGGCGGAAAGCGCCGGTATTGCTGTCACGCACTTCCAGGAAACACTCCCGGGCGCTGGCGGCGTAGGCGCGGGACATCAAATGTTCCAGCAACGCCAGGCCGAGGCCACGGCCCTGGTTTTCCGGTTTGACGGTGATATTCAGCAGGTGTGCTTCGTCGAGAATGATCTGCACCACGCCGTGGCCCACCTGTTGCTCGCCTTCGAACATCAGCCAGATCTGGTATTTGCCCAACCCATCGAGAAAGATCCCGCGGGTCCAAGGGTGGCTGAACGCCGCGTATTCGATTTTCAGCACGGCATCGAGGTCGGCCTCGGTCATCGGGCGGAAGGATAGAGCATCACTCATCGGTCGTTTTCCAGCGCGCCATCAGCCGGCGCATGGCTTGCCACACATCAGCCTTGCGCTGTGGCTCTTCCATTAACAGTTCCAGGCCCGGCAGGGCCCATACCGAGCCCAGGCCTTCGACCTGTAGCTCGCGGTACCAGGCTTCGGCGTTCGCTTCGCCGGCAAAACGGACGGCGGGCAGGCCGATCAGCCACAGGCACACGCAGGGTTCGTCTTCCAGACGGGCAGACACAAAACCTTGCACAAAATCCCGGGCAGCGTCGGGCCCCTGATCCAGAGTGCCGCGTGCCAGCAACGGCCAGCGCACCGGGTCGCCGACGATCTGCGGGCTATCGGGCAGGCCGGCGGCGCGCAGCATATCCTTGAGCAGCAAATACGCGGGGTCGCGGGCCTGGAAACGCTCGCCGGTAGGCAGCTCCACCAGCAGCAGGCAACGCCCGGCCCGCAGCAATTGCAGGGCAAAACGCGGCGGCGGAACCACCGGAGCCTTGACCACGGGAGCTGCCTCTTCGGCCACCACGGCCTTGGCGACCGGTGAAGGCCGTGGCACTTCGATCCTGGCGCGCTCCACCACTGGGCGCACAGGCGCGGCCGGCTTGATTACCGCGACAGGCGCTGCCGCCTCTTCGCCCGACGTTTCGAACGCCTCATAGGGCTCAAGCGCCTGCAACAGCTCGGGCCGTGACGGCGCGGCAAACGGCAGTTCGGTGCGGGGCAGCCAGTTGACCACCTGCATGGCGGTCAAGTAAGCGCGACGTCGGGACTCGATAAGCACAGCTCGGCCACTTGTGGATAACTGAAAGTGCGGGGATTCTACCGCTGTTCGGTAACAATCGCCCACTGTGCACTGACCGGCTGTGGATAAATCCCGCGCCCGATGCAGTACAATCGCGACTTTTAATCGCCAACCAGCCGGCCATTCCCATGATCGAACCCAAGCGCGTCCTGCGCGCCCTCGCCGAACACTGGGCCTTACTTGAGCCACTGTGCGAACACTTCGACCAAGGCACCCTGAGCCTGGGTGAACTGCGCGCGCAACTGGCCGCCCAACAACTGGACAGCACGCCCCAGGACATCACCAACCTGCTGGACGTGTGGATTCGCCTGGACATCCTGGTACCTGTCGCCAAAAGCCCGAACCGTTTCGAGCTCAACGCGCAGATCCATGACTTCCTGGCGTACCTTCGCAAGGAGCACCGGCTTGGCCTGTGCCTGGAGATCGAAGCCTACCTGCGCCACCTCGAGCGCCTGGCCGGTTATATCCAGGACGCCTTCGACATCCGGGATGGCCACGACCTGGCACGCCAACTGCGCCTGCTCGACATGCGTGTGCGCGACGTACTCAAAAAACTCGCCAACGACGAACAGGCCCTCGCCGCCGTGGCCGACCGGGCCAAGACCAGCGACCGGCAGATCCCGTTGCGCCAGCGCTACGCCGAGGTGCTGGCGACCTGGGACGAATACGTCGAGCCGATGATCCAACTGGTGAACGCCGATGGCGCCTTTGAGCAAGGCGTGCGCAAGGTGGAAAACGTGCTGTTGCGCCTGCTCACCGAGCAACAGCGCCTCGGCCACCTGGTGGACGACGACATGTTGCTGCGCACCCACGCGCGCATCCTCGAAATGCAGACCAGCGCCCAGCTGACCTTGCGCCATGCGCGCGAACTGCTGCTGCCGTTGCGTGAAGAAGCGCGCCGTCACAATGCCGTGACCCGTGGCGCGGCGTTGGCCCTGTCGGCGATCCGCCGCAAGGGCCTGGACGCGGTGCCGCAAGCGGCGATGCCGATGTTCACCCGGCCGCAAAGCACATTCCTGGGCAGCGCGAACCAGGTCGAGGCGTATGTGTACGCCTTGGCCAAGTTCGAGCCGAAACCGGCGCGTTTCCCCAAGGCGCACAAGTCCTACAAAGGCGACGCCCCACGTGCGCCGCGCACGGTCAAGGAAATGCTCGAGCGCTGCGAAGACGCCCTGCCGATGCCCGACCTGATGACCTGGTTGCTGGAGCAGGAGCCCAACGGCGCCACCGACGAATTGCTGTACTGGTTCTCTCGCCTGTCACGGGAAAAACGCTTCAAGCGCGAACGCCTGGAACGACGTGACTACCACACACAGGAGCATCAGGTCAGCCTGCGCTCCTTCGCCCTGCTCCCGGCCAGCACCGACTCTGCCGAGAATTCTGCGAGCACGCCTTATGCATCTTGATCTATCCGAACTGTCCCAGCTGGCGTCGATCTTTCGCGAGCTGTTCAAGGGTTACCACGTCAGCCGCCGCGACCCGGAGCTGTACGCGCAACTGTCGAACTTCCAGGACCAGTACCGAACGCTGTTCAAGGCCCTGGGCTTCGAGCTGGTGTGCGATACCCGGGGTTTCTACTACTTCGTGCCCGACACCGCCGCTGCCGCCGCGCAGGTGAACAAGACGGCGCAGCGCCTGGCGCTGTTCACCTTCATCATCGTCGAGCACCTGGCCGACCAGGGCCGCGACCCGATCGCCGTGCTCGACGGCGGCAGCCTGGGCCGCGATGAACTGCCATCGCTGCTGGAAAAGTACCGCGACCTGTTCATTCAGGCCGAGGTACAGACCCAGGAAGAACTCGAAGAGAAAATCATGCGCCGCATGACCCAACTGGGCTTTGCCAGCGAAGACAACGGCGTGTACCGCTTCCTGCCGCCGATGCACCGTTTCCTCGACGTGTGCCTCTCGGTGCAGCAGGACCGCGACCTGGCCGCCAGCGTTCACAGCGTACTGCCGTTGCCGGCGCCGGTGATCATCGACGAAGACAGCGACGAAAAACTGCTGCAGACCGATGACCCACTGGACCTGAGCGACTTCTCTGAAGAAAGCGAAGAAGACGCCCTGGCCCGCGCCATTGCCGAAGAACAGGAGACCGACGCATGAGCAAGGAACGCTACGGCATCCGCCGCTTCGCCCTATTGAACACCGCCGGTTACAGCCTGGGGTTGTTCCCGCTGGAGGAGCCGCTGTCGGTATACGGTGCGAACAACCTGGGTAAATCGGCTTCGATCAACGCGCTGCAATTCCCGATTCTGGCGCGTATGTCGGACATGAGTTTCGGCAAATACACGCTGGAACAGTCCCGGCGCTTCTACTTTGCCTCCGACACCAGTTACATTCTGGTGGAAGTCGCCCTGCCCCATGGCCCGCACGTGATCGGCGTGGTCGGGCGCGGTCCCGGCGGTGGCTTCGGGCACCAGTTCTTTGCCTATGCGGGCAAACTGGACCTCGCGCATTACCAGAAGAACGACACCTGCCTGCGTCAGAAAGAGCTGTTCACCAATCTTGAGCGCGAGGGCCTGAAGGCCTACGAGCTCAAGCCCGATGAACTGCGCCGCTTGCTGGTGGGCGGTCACACGTCGATCCCGCTGGACCTGACCCTGATTCCGCTGCGCTCCACCAGCGAACAGAGCCTGAAGACGTTCCGCGCGCTGTTCATCAACCTGCTGCACATGCGCGAAATCACTGCGGCCAAGCTCAAGCAACTGTTCCTGGATGCGTTCGAACACAGCCTGCGCTCCGGTAGCGTGGACTACATCGCAGCGTGTGAAGAAGCCTTCCGCGATGTGCGACGCATGGAGCAGGACTACAACTCGCTGGTGGCCGCCGGCCCTCTGGTGGAAGCGTTGTCCAACGGTGTGAAACAACGCGACATTCTGCGCGGCAAATTGCACCGCCTGTCGCCGTTGCTGGATTCGTTGCTAGGCACCTGGTCGGACTATGCAGGCTCGCGCAAGGAAGAGCTGACCATCCAGGCCGAGCACTACCGCAACGAGCAGGACTCACTGCAAAACGATCAGCGCGGCAGCACCCAGGAACTGATGCGTCTGGAGCGCGAAATCAGCGGCATTCAGCGCTGGCTGGGCGAATTGTCGGTGCTGAAGAATCGCTTTGCGCTGGTGGATGACGTCAAGGTGCTGGAGCAGCAACTGTTGGCGGCCAAGGATGCCCACGATGAGCTGGCCGGCGCATTGGCGCAATCCCGTCAGTTCAGCGCCGAAGACCTGGACGAGCGCCTGCGGGACCTGGAAAAACGCTTGAAGTCGGTCAAGCAGCAGCTGGATCACGCTGACAACAACAGCTACGCCAAGCTGCGGGAGGAATTCTCGCAGCAGGATGTCGAGCGTCTGATGCGGCTGTTCAACAGCGCGTTGTTCAGCTTGCCGCTGGGCGAGCATGGCATCTCGCTGGACGAGGATGGCCAGTGGGTCAAATCCCTCGAACAGATTCTGGATGGTTTCAAGGGCGAGCGATTTGAAGTGCCGGGCCTGTCCATCGACATCTCCCACATCGAGCCACCGGCACTGCAAGCGCTGGCGGACCGCGCCGCCTTGCGTGACCAGAAAGAGCGTCTGGAAAAAGAGCTCAAGCAGCTGAAAACCCAGCAAGCCGTGGCGGCTGACCGCGCAGCGAGCAAAACCCAGACCGAAGCGCTGTACCAGCAGGTGCTGGATGCGCAAAAAGCGCTGGAAGATTTCCGCCGTACGCAGACCCTGGGCGCCGAGGAAGGCGAGAAGCTGGAGCAATTGGCGCAGATGGAAGCGGCGCAGGACGAGTTGAAGCGTTCCAGCGACGCCTTCACTGAACGCGTTCAGCAGTTGTCGGCCAAGTTGCAACTGGTAGGTCGTCAGATTGCCGATATGGAAGCCAAGCAGCGCACGCTGGATGACGCGCTGCGTCGTCGCCAGCTGTTGCCGGCGGACCTGCCCTTCGGTACGCCGTTCATGGACCCGGTCGATGACTCCATGGACAACTTGTTGCCGCTGCTCAATGACTATCAGGACAGCTGGCAGGGTTTGCTGCGCGTCGATGGCCAGATTGAAGCGCTGTACGCCCAGGTGCGCCTCAAGGGCGTGGCCAAGTTCGACAGCGAGGATGATGTGGAGCGTCGCCTGCAACTGCTGATCAACGCGTACGCACACCGGACCGATGAGGCACTGACCCTGGGCAAGGCGCGTCGCGCGGCAGTCACCGATATCGCGCGGACCCTGCGCAATATCCGCAGCGACTACGACAGCCTCGAGCATCAGTTGGCGTTGTTCAACCGTGAGATCAACAAACGCCAGGTCTCCAACCTGCAGAGCTTCCGTATCGTGTTGGCGCCGAACAAGGAAGCGCTCAAGCACATCGACCAGATCATCCACAGTGCCGGCCAGTATGAGGAAGGCGAGACGCTGTCGGTGTTCGACCTCAGCCAAAGCGCCGAGCAGGACAACAAGAACGAGGAAGCCAAGGAATATCTGGCACGCCTGGTGGCGGCCAACCATAACCAGTTGGGCCTCAAGGATCTGTTCGAACTGGCGTTCGAGATCACCAAGGTGCATGGCCAACCGGTGATTCATACCGACATTGATGGCGCAGCCTCCAACGGCACCACCATGACTATCAAGGCGCTGACCAACATGTATTTGTTGCTGCACTTGATGGACCGCGACCAGGCCGGGCGCGTGCGCTTGCCGTACTACCTCGACGAGGCAGCGGACATCGACGAGAAAAACCAGGCAGCGTTGCTGGAAACCAGCTTGCAGTTGGGCTTCGTACCGATTCTGGCCAGTGTGAAACCGCAGGTGTCCGCCCAGGTGGCGATCGACCTGGAGGGTGGCAGCGGGCCGAACGGGATCTATATCGATGAGGCGGACTGGAAGTACATTCGTCGTCACGATGTGGTGAAGGCGACGATGAATGTGCAGGCGGATGAGCCGGAGCTGGATGAGGTCTGACCTTTTCGGCTGAAATGCAAAAGGCCCCTGGGTGAGAATCCAGGGGCCTTTTTTGTTGTCTGTTCGGGCCTCATCGCGGGCAAGCCCGGCTCCCACACTGTGATCGCAAGCCAATGTGGGAGGCGGGCTTGCCCGCGATGAAGGCGCCCAGGTTTATTTGCCGAGCGGGATTTTCGGCGCCCAGGTCAGCCATTCATCCTCAAACTTGTCGAACAGCGGGAAGGTCTGTTGAGGCCGTGCAGCGTTGCCCATTCGCTCGCCATCGGGTGTCGCAAAGGCGATACCACCGGCAACCAGGGTTTCCAAAGACTCGGTACGCACCGTCGCGCCTTTGAACAGGCCAAAGTCGAGGCCGAAACCACTGGTGTTCCAGAAGCGGCTGCCACTGCGGACCAGCGGCGCATATTTCGGCTCGATAAGGATGTGGATAAGTACACGGTCAGCAGTCTGGCCCAGCTCATAGCCGGTGACCTTGCCGACGGTCACTTCACGGTAGGTGACGGGAACACCTTCCTTCAGCGAGCCGCGACGTGCAGCGCTGAGTACCAGGCTCAGGCCCTCTTCCTGATGAACAGCTTCTGGCGGTTGGTCCAGCGCCACGAAGCTTTTTTGCGGCCCGGTGTTTTTAACGGCAGGTTGCACTTCGATGTATTGCCCGGTGACCAGGGTTTCCAGGTTCGAGGTTTTCATCAAACCCAACTCCGGCTTGACCACCCAGAACTGGCTGCCCGTGCGCGCGATGCGGTCGGCCACTTGGGTAATACGCGCACCAAGCAATACCGATTGCATGTCGGCGCTCAGGTCGACGCTTTCGATCTTGCCCACGTCCAACCCTTTGAAACGGATCGGCGTGCCGGGACGTAGCCCGTCGGCACGGTCGACCTTGATCGTCACAAGGGTGCCGTGCTGGTTGGCCGCTTCACGGTCGGCAAAGAGGCGGAAGCGTGGGATGCGCTTTTTCAGCGGTACGTTCGGCTCGGGGGTTTCAAAGGCGATACCGCCGGCCATCAAACTGGCCAGGGACTCGCTTTTCACCTGGATGCCACCCGTCAGGCCGCCCGTCAAGGTAACGCCACTGGCGTTCCAGAAACGTGTGGAGCCGTTGACCAGGTTCTCGTATTCCTTCTCGATGTGAACGCCGATCACCAGTTGCTTGTTCTTGCGCGAGAACTGGTAGCTCTGTACCGAGCCGACCTTGACCTGCTTATAGAGGACCGGGCTGCCCACATCCAGGGAGCCCAGGTTGTCGGTGAGCAGCACCATGTGCAGGCCAGGAGAGCGCAGGTCCAACGGCGGCGCCTTGGCACGGGCGACAAATTCGCGTTGTGGGGCGCTGCCCTTGTCGCCAGGACGAATGGCGATGTAGTTGCCTTTGACCAATGCTTCCAGGCCAGTGATACCGGCCAGGGAAATGGAGGGTTTGACCACCCAGAACTGCGTGTCGTTAACCAGGTAGTCTTCGGCCAGAGGGTCGAGGGTCAGCTCGGCATTGGCGCTGGACAGGTCCGGGTCGATCTTGAGGGTCTTCAGACTACCGACCTGAATGCCTTTGTACATCACTGGTGTACGACCAGCCTGTAGGCCCTCGAAGTCAGTGAGTTTGACCTTGACCTTGATACCGGCAGCAGCGGCATCGAAATCTTCATAGAGGCGGAACGGCAGGCTTGGATCCGTCGGCGGGCTGTCCTTGCGGTTCTCGGGCGTGGCAAAGGCAATACCGCCGGCGACGATACTGGAGAGGGATTCACTGCGGACCTTCACGCCGGAGAGGTTGGCGTCGATGCTGATGCCGCTGGCATTCCAGAAACGCGTGTGTTTGCGCACCAGGCTTGCGTAGGTCGGTTCGATGTAGACCTTGATCTCCACGGTGCTCTGGTCTTCGGAGAGCAGGTAGCTTTTGACCTGGCCGACCTGGATCTGCTTGTAGAACACCGGGCTGCCGCGGTTGAGCGATCCCAGACGGTCGGCCTTGATGGTCAAGTGCAGACCCGGCTTGGCGTCGGAAAGCGGAGGCTCTTCGGAGAGTGCCTTGAATTTGCGGGTGGGCTCGCCGTCGCCAGGGCTGGCGGCGATGTAGTTACCCGAGACCAGGGTTTCCAAGCCGGTGATGCCGGCGAGGCTGACACTGGGTTTGACCAGCCAGAAGCGGGTGTTGGTCTTGAGGTATTGCTCGACGTCCTTGTCCATCTCGATGGTGGCAATTACGCCGCGATTGTTGCCCTCGTCGTCCAGAGCCAGGGTCTTGACCTTGCCTACCGGCATGCCTTTGTAGACCACTTCGGTCTTGTTGACCTGGATACCTTCACCACTTTCAAAGCGCACCTGAATCTCGATGCCTTGCTGGGAATAGGCACGCCACCCCAGCCAGCCGCCGATGATCAGGGCGATCAGAGGCAACACCCAGATGGCCGACCAGTTTGAGGCTGGGCGGGTTTTAGCTTTAGGCAAATCACTCATGGTCGTCGTCCGACTCCGTGTTATCCCAAATCAGTCGGGGATCAAAAGTTACTGCGGCAAGCATCGTCAAGATCACCACACTGGCGAACGCCGCGGCACCGAGATTGGCCTCGACACTGGCGAGTCGCCCAAAATTTACAACCGCCACCAGGATGGCGATCACGAAGATATCCAGCATGGACCAGCGTCCAATGAACTCGATAAAGCGGTACATCACGATACGTTGTTGCGCGGACAACGGCTGATGGCGCTGCACCGAAAACAGTAGCAGACCTATGCCCACCAGCTTGAAGGTCGGCACAAGAATGCTGGCGACAAACACCACGGCGGCGATCGGGAACATACCGTGTTGCACCAGTTGAATCACGCCGGCCATGATCGTACTGGGGTCTCCCTGGCCAAGAGAATTGATGGTCATGATGGGTAGCAGGTTGGCAGGGATGTACAGAATGGCAGCGGTGATCAGTAACGCCCACGTACGTGCAAGGCTGTTGGGCCGACGGGGGTGGATCAAAGCACCGCAGCGGGTGCAGATTTGTTCGTCGGTGTCGGGTTCCTGTTTGTTCAGCTCGTGACATTCGGTACAAATCAGAATGCCTGCATCAATCGCCCGCATGGTCATCCTCTCCAGACAATGCCTGCCAGATCTGGTGGGGCGACATCACCACCTCCAGCAGTACCTGAACCATTAACAAACTGATGAAACAGACCAGCCCCAGACCAATGGTGATGGAGGCCATGTCGGCGAGTTTTACGATCGCCACCAGCACGCCCATCAGGTAGACCTCCAGCATCCCCCAATCTTTCATATGGTGGTAGATGCGGTATAGCAGCAGCCCATAACTGCGGCCGATCCTCCAGCGAATGCTGAGCAACACAGCCAACTGACAAAGCAGCTTGAGCAAGGGAATGCCCATGCTGCATAAAAACACCACGGCGGCGACGCCTTGCATGCCGGTATCGAACAAACCGACTACGCCGCTCCATACAGTGTCTTCTGAGGACTGCCCGAGTAGATTGAGCTGCATGATGGGCAGAAAGTTCGCAGGGATGTATAGCAATAGCGCAGCGAGTACCAACGCGAGGCTTCGCTCAACGACATTGTGCCGATGGGCGTACAGCTCATAACCGCAACGTGGGCATTGGGCTTTTTCGCCGAGTGCGAGCGTCGGCTTACGCATCAATAAGTCGCACTCATGGCATGCCACCAGATCGTCCAGTGGTAGATCCGAAACCTTGAGGGCATCGACCGGATCGGGCATATATAGGGCTCGGACTCTAAAAAAGATTAGGCGCCTATTCTAGTGGTCTGGTTCAGAAATAACTGTGCAATTTTGTCAGGAGGTTTTCGCCCGCCCAAAACAAAACCCCATCTGCTTTCGCAAATGGGGTTTCGGAATTTAATC
>NZ_JBSVVZ010000023.1:0-87992 GCF_054071875.1 Pseudomonas sp. SDO524_S393
AACACATGTATTGGCTGATACACCGCCTTCGCGAGCAAGCCCGCTCCCACACAAAGCAGTTCCCACACTTGTACTGACATGTCTATCCCCGACACTCCATCAGTCTTATCCCCTCCGATGTTTCTGTTTGTCGCCTGCGCCCCTATAATGGCTGCCTTTTTCGCCCAATGATTTTGCGGAGCTGGTGATGGCCGAACGTAAGGCGTCCGTCGAGCGCGACACTCTGGAAACCCAGATCAAAGCCTCGATCAACCTGGATGGCACCGGAAAGGCCCGATTCGATATCGGTGTACCTTTTCTTGAGCACATGCTGGACCAGATCGCCCGTCACGGGCTGATCGACCTGGATATCGTCAGCAAGGGCGACCTGCACATCGACGACCACCATACGGTGGAAGACGTGGGCATCACCCTCGGCCAGGCATTCGCCAAGGCCATCGGCGACAAAAAAGGCATCCGTCGCTACGGCCATGCCTATGTTCCGCTGGATGAAGCGCTGTCGCGTGTGGTCATCGACTTCTCGGGCCGCCCTGGTCTGCAGATGCACGTGCCGTACACCCGCGCCACCGTGGGCGGCTTCGACGTCGACCTGTTCCAGGAGTTCTTCCAGGGTTTCGTCAACCACGCACTGGTCAGCCTGCACATCGACAACCTGCGCGGTACCAACACCCACCACCAGATCGAAACCGTGTTCAAGGCTTTCGGCCGCGCGCTGCGCATGGCTGTCGAGCTGGATGAGCGCATGGCCGGGCAGATGCCATCGACCAAGGGCGTCCTGTAATGCAGACGGTCGCGGTTATCGATTACGGCATGGGTAACCTGCACTCGGTGGCCAAGGCCCTCGAGCACGTAGGCGCCGGCAAGGTGCTGATCACCAGTGATGCCAATGTGATTCGCGAAGCCGATCGGGTGGTGTTCCCCGGGGTTGGCGCGATTCGCGACTGCATGGCCGAGATCCGTCGCCTGGGCTTTGACAGCCTGGTGCGCGAAGTCAGCCAGGACCGCCCGTTTCTCGGCATCTGCGTGGGCATGCAAGCCTTGCTCGACCGCAGTGAAGAGAACGACGGCGTCGACTGCATCGGCCTGTTCCCCGGTCAGGTGAAGTTCTTCGGCAAGGACCTGCACGAAGACGGCGCCCACCTCAAAGTCCCGCACATGGGCTGGAACGAAGTCAGCCAGACAGTGGATCACCCGCTGTGGCACAGCATTCCGGACCTGGCGCGTTTCTACTTCGTGCACAGCTACTACATCACCGCCGGTAAACCGGGCCAGGTGGTGGGGGGCGGGCACTATGGCGTCGACTTCGCCGCCGCATTGGCCGAAGGCTCACGCTTTGCCGTGCAGTTCCACCCGGAGAAGAGCCATACCCATGGCCTGCAATTGCTGCAGAACTTCGCCGCCTGGGACGGGCGCTGGTAAATGGCCAAGAAGCCGAAGCAACCGATCCTGAACCTTGCGCCCGAGCAAGAGCGTGAGGCCACCCAGAAGATCCAGCGCTTCATGGAAGACCGCTTCGAGCTCAAGCTGGGCTCGTTCGAGGTCGCCGAGATTCTTGAGCTGTTCACCACTGAAATTGCTCCGCACTATTACAACAGGGCGATTTTCGACACGCAGACGCTCCTTAAAGAAAGGTTCGAAAGCCTCGAAAGCGACCTGTGGTCGCTTGAGAAACCCTGATTTCCCAAGCATTGCTGAATATCGAATAAGGTTTGCCAGATGCTGATTATCCCCGCTATCGATCTCA
The DNA here is from genome assembly GCF_054071875.1 of Pseudomonas sp. SDO524_S393. Classification (NCBI taxonomy): domain Bacteria; kingdom Pseudomonadati; phylum Pseudomonadota; class Gammaproteobacteria; order Pseudomonadales; family Pseudomonadaceae; genus Pseudomonas; species Pseudomonas sp. SDO524_S393. The sequence goes on from NZ_JBSVVZ010000023.1 coordinate 1,745, forward strand.
AGGACGGCGCCTGTGTACGTCTGCGCCAAGGCCGCATGGAAGACTCCACCGTGTTCTCCGACGACCCCGTGAGCATGGCTGCCAAATGGGTGGAAGGGGGCTGCCGTCGCCTGCATCTGGTGGACTTGAACGGCGCCTTCGAAGGTCAGCCGGTCAACGGTGAAGTCGTGACCGCCATCGCCAAGCGCTACCCGAACCTGCCGATCCAGATCGGTGGCGGTATCCGCTCCCTGGAAACCATCGAGCACTACGTCAAGGCGGGCGTGAGCTACGTGATCATCGGCACCAAGGCCGTGAAAGACCCGGCTTTCGTTGCCGAGGCCTGCCGGGCGTTCCCGGGCAAAGTGATCGTGGGCCTGGATGCCAAAGACGGTTTCGTCGCCACCGACGGCTGGGCTGAAATCAGCACCGTGCAGGTGATCGACCTGGCCAGACAGTTCGAAGCCGACGGCGTGTCTGCCATCGTTTATACCGACATCGCCAAAGACGGCATGATGCAGGGCTGCAACGTGCCGTTCACCGCTGCGCTGGCTGGCGCAACGAAGATCCCGGTGATCGCCTCCGGCGGCATTCACAACCTGGGCGACATCAAGTCGCTGCTGGACGCCAAGGCGCCAGGCATCATCGGCGCCATCACTGGCCGTGCGATCTACGAAGGTACCCTGGACGTCGCCGAAGCCCAGGCTTACTGCGACGCCTACAACGGCTGAGGACTGACCATGGCGCTGGCCAAACGCATTATCCCTTGCCTGGACGTCGACAACGGTCGCGTGGTCAAGGGCGTCAAGTTCGAGAACATCCGCGACGCCGGTGACCCGGTGGAAATCGCCCGTCGCTACGACGAGCAAGGCGCGGACGAGATTACCTTTCTCGACATCACGGCCAGCGTCGATGGCCGCGACACCACGCTGCACACCGTGGAGCGCATGGCCAGCCAGGTGTTTATCCCGTTGACCGTGGGCGGTGGCGTGCGCACCGTGCAAGACATCCGCAACCTGCTTAATGCAGGTGCCGACAAGGTCTCGATCAACACCGCTGCGGTGTTCAACCCGGAGTTCGTCGGCGAAGCCGCGCAGCACTTCGGTTCCCAGTGCATCGTCGTTGCCATCGACGCCAAGAAGGTTTCCGGCCCGGGCGAAACCCCGCGCTGGGAGATCTTCACCCACGGCGGTCGCAAGCCGACCGGCCTGGACGCGGTGGAGTGGGCAATGAAGATGGAAAGCTTGGGCGCGGGTGAAATCCTGCTGACCAGCATGGACCAGGACGGCATGAAAAACGGCTTCGACCTGGGCGTGACCCGCGCCATCAGTGATGCGCTGGGCATTCCGGTGATCGCCTCCGGTGGCGTCGGCAACTTGCAGCATCTGGCCGATGGCGTGCTCGAAGGCCACGCCAGTGCGGTGCTGGCGGCGAGTATTTTCCACTTTGGCGAATACACCGTCCCCGAGGCCAAGGCGTACATGGCGGCGCGCGGTATCGTCGTTCGTTAATCGCTGCTGGACACCATGGCAGGCGCGCGGCACTCTCTGCGCTTGCCATGGATTTCGGTACCTTTCATGTTCAAACACCTGCTGCTCTCACTCGCCGGTGCCTCCTTGCTGTTGGCAGGCACCGTCCGCGCCGAGGAACCGTCTGACGCCTCCGTGGTGTTGCTGACGGAAAACTTCCCGCCCTACAACATGGCGAAAAACGGCAAGAACTTCGCCAAGGACGAGAACATCGAAGGCATCGCCGTGGACATCGTGCGCGAGACTTTCAAGCGTGCAGGCGTTTCCTACAATCTCACTCTGCGATTTCCCTGGGAGCGTATCTACAAACTCGCCCTGGAGAAGCCTGGCTACGGCGTATTTGTGATGGCTCGCCTGCCGGATCGCGAAGCCCTGTTCAAATGGGTCGGCCCCCTCGGCCCGGATGACTGGGTGTTGCTGGCCAAGGCCGACAGCAAGATCCAGCTGGCCGACCTTGAGCATGCTCGCCGCTACAAGATTGGCGCCTATAAAGGTGACGCCATCGCCGAAACCCTGGAGAAGCAGGGGCTCAACCCGATTGTCGCTCTGCGCGACCAGGACAACGCACAAAAGCTGGTGGACGGTCAGATCGACCTGTGGGCCACCGGTGACCCGGCAGGCCGTTACCTGGCCCGCCAGGTCGGGGTGACCGAACTGAAAACCGTGTTGCGCTTCAACAGTGCCCAGCTCTACCTGGCGCTGAACAAAGAGGTGCCGGATGACCTGATCGCGAAGCTTCAGGCGGCGCTCGATCAGTTACGGAGTGAGGGTGTTGTCGACCAGATCATGGCCAGGTACCTCTAACACCGGTTCTGCCGCCGGAGTGTCGTCCTCGGGCTCGACGGCGGGTGCGGGCTTTTCCACAGGCGGCTCGCGCTCTGGCTGGATATTCGGCGCGGGCTCATCCCCGGGAAATTCACTCATATAGATATGATCGCCGTTGGTGTAGCTGAGGGTGGACGCCACTTGGCTGCCATCCTGGCGCAGCAAACGGTATTCGCTTTGGATCAGGTAGGCCACGACGGCTTTCCTGGCGGGCACGTAGGTGATGATTTCCAGAGGGGATGCTTCATTCCAGCCTTTGGCGGAGCGCTGGGTATGAGTGAAGGCCGGCTCCAGATTGGCCGAGAAGTTCATCGCCAGCGGACGGATACTCGCTGACCATGCTCGCCACATTGCTACGCGGCAGGTCGCTGCCAGCGCGATTGAGGAGTTGTCGGTTTCGCCTTTGGTCGCTGTCCACATGAACGGTTGGCTGGTGTTGGACGTGTTGTGCCCGAATCCGACGAACTGATGGCGGTCGATGCGCTCCAGTCGGTAGGTGGGCGAGGTGTGTAATTGCTCGGTTGCACGCAGTGCCGGGTCTTTTACGCAGAACCACGGCAATTCGCATACCTGGGGTGCCGGGGAGGTTTCTTCTGCGGTGGGCGCTTCATAACCGGTGAGGGGCGGTGGCGGAGTGGGTTCGGCCAGTTGGGCCGCAAATTTGAGACGCAGCGCGTAGGTCGGTTGATCGGGCCGGGCGTAGCGCGCGTTGCCAACGAAGGTGCCGGGCGCCAGGCAGATTTCGCCAGGCGCTGCGTCCGGCGGGGTGATCGACCAGGCACTGAAGTCTTCGGTGGCGCCGCTGCCGAAATCATTCCAGATCAAGTCGCCGGGCTGTGCACTGACGGTCAGGTCGGCGCGCACACAGCGTACGGCATTGCGCGAAGGCTTTTCATAACCGACGCCACACACCAGGCCCATGGCGACATACCCTTCAGGCGGCAGGGGCCGCCAGAGGGAAAAGTCGGTCCGTGCGCCCGAGCCTGTGTCTTTCCAGACCAACTGATAATCATCCGGCGAACGCAGGGCGGTGCCGCCGACTTTATTGGCGTCGCTGACCACCGCGACGATCTTTCGCTGGTTGATATTGAGGTAGCTGTCGGTGGCCACGTCGCCCAGCGGGAAAAAATGGCCCAGGGCGTCGGCAGCGGTGCTGGGTCGCCACAGGCTGACAGCTTTGTGCGCGCCAGAGCCCTGGTCGTTCCAGAGTGGCAAGAATTCGTCGGTAAAACTGATGAGCAGGTCGTTGTATTGCAGAGGCGTCATTCGAAGGCTCTCCTTGGGGTGGGAGAGGCAACTATCGAAGAAGGTCGCTCAGGCTGGGCGGTAGTTATCTACGCGCAGGCAGATAGGTTCCGTTTTTTCCGTGGGCAGCCATGGCCTGGTTACTGCGCAGGCTGATCATCAGCTTGATGTCGATCCAGTCCACGCCCTGGGCCTTGAGCTTGGGCAGCTCGCGTTCCAGCACTGCCAGCGTTTGTGGGTACGGATGGCCGATCATCACCGCCGAGCCCTGTTTGTGAGCCAGTTTGATTGCTGTCTGCAACTGCGTGGTGATGGCCGCTTCGGTGCGTTCGTCATCGAGGAACACGTCCCGCGAGACGTGCGCCAGGCCGATTTTCTGGGCCTCAGCGGCCGCGACGGTCTGCGCGCTGGTACGGCTGTCGACAAAGAACTTGTTGCGCCGTTGCAGCTCGGCCATCAGCCAGGCCATGGCCTCGGGCTGTGCAGTCATGCGGCTGCCCATGTGGTTGTTGATGCCGGCGGTGTAGGGCACGGCCTGGAACGCGGCGTCCAGGCGCTTGCCGAGCTCTTCGATGGGCAGCTCAGGGTGCCAGGCGAACGGGCCGGTGGCCGGGTCCATGGGCATGTGCAGGATCACGATCTTGCCGGCCTTGTGGGCTTCGCGGGCGAACTCGGCGGCGTGGGGGGTGTCGGGCATGATCGCTGTGGTCACCGGCCCAGGCAGGGCCAGCACGCGACGATCCCGGGGCAGGTTTTGCCCGAGGTCGTCGATGATCAGGGTCAGGTAGGCTTTGGGCGACTCGCTGGCGGGGGCCGCTTGAACGACCCCTGCCAGGCTGCACAGCACAGCGATGATCAGGGCAAAGCGCATATCAACGGCTGCGGGTGATGCTCAGGCCCTTGAGCAGGCTGAGTGCCTGGGCCAGTTGGTAGTCATCGTCCTGCGGCATCGGCTTGGCTTTGGTGCCGCTGCCGGTAGGCTGGTCGGCGCCGCCGTTGCCATTGCCCAGGTGGCCTTGCAGGTCCGCTTCCTTGTAGTACTCGCTGTCGGCCTCGTTGGTGATCTTGGCCTTGCGTACCTCAATGTCCGGCACGATGCCCTGAGCCTGGATCGAACGGCCATTGGGCGTGTAATACAGTGCGGTAGTGATCTTCAGCGCACGCTCGTTGTTCAGCGGCAACACGGTTTGCACCGAGCCTTTGCCGAAGCTGTTGGTGCCCATCAGCACGCCGCGTTTCTGGTCTTGCAGGGCGCCGGCGACGATTTCCGAGGCCGAGGCACTGCCGCCGTTGATCAGCACGGCCAGTGGCACGTTTTCGCTGAGGTCGTTGCCGGTGGCCGAGAAGCGCAGCTCGGAGTTGGCGATACGGCCCTTGGTGTAGACAATCAGGCCTTTGGTGATGAAGTGGTCGACCACTTCCACCGCTGCCTGCAGCACGCCGCCCGGGTTGTTGCGCAGGTCGAGCACGATGCCGCTGAGTTTCTTGCCGTTGTCCTTGCGCAGCTTGGCCAGCGCCTTGGCCACTTCGTCACCGGTCTTGACCTGGAACTGGGTGATACGGATATAGCCGTAGCCCGACTCCAGCAACTGGCTCTTGACGCTCTTGACCGTGATGGTGGCGCGGGTCAGGGTCACATCAAACGGTGTGCCGCCATCGCGTACCAGGGTCAGGGTGATTTTCTGGCCGACCTTGCCGCGCATCTTGTCGACGGCTTCGGTCATGGTCTGGCCGCGGGTCGGCTGGCCATTGATCTTGACGATGAAGTCGCCGGCCTGGATGCCGGCCTTGGACGCCGGGGTGTCATCGATCGGCGAGACGACCTTGACGTTGCCGTCTTCGGAGCCGACTTCGATGCCCAGGCCGCCGAACTCGCCGCTGGTGCTTTCCTGCAGTTCGGCGAAATCTTCCGGGCCCAGGTAGGCGGAGTGCGGGTCGAGGTTGCTGAGCATGCCCTTGATGGCATTTTCCAGCAGGGTCTTGTCATCTACAGGTTCGACGTAGGCGGCCTTGATCCGGTCCATCACCTCGGCGAAGGTGCGCAACTCGTCCAGTGGCAACGGTGCCTTGGTGGTCGCGGCCGTGGCGGCGGGTGCGGCTGGAGCGGCCTGGTCGGCGACAGCCAGGGGCGCGCCGATCACCAGGGCGATCGTCAGGGCCAGCGAAGTGAGGCGGGACAAATGCAGCATGTCGAACGAACTCCTAATGTAGATGCGACCCTTATCCTTGGGTGCGACACCATTGTGCGGGATCGCTCGGGCGACCCTGCTGACGAATAGCGAAGTACAGCGCCGGGGTGTCCTGGCCACCACTGTTTCCGACAGTAGAGATGGATTCACCGGCTTTTACCACATCACCTGCCGACTTGAGTAACGTCTGATTGTGGCCATAAAGGCTCAAATAGCCATTACCGTGGTCAAGAATCACCAGCAAACCGGCACCCCGCAGCCAATCGGCAAATACCACACGCCCACCGTGAACGGCATGGACCTGGCTGCCGGCGGAGGCGCTGATCATCACCCCATCCCACTTGGCGCGGGTGTCATCGCCGCGGGTTTCCCCAAAGCGTGCCAGTAATCGACCATCAACGGGCCATGGAAGTTTGCCCCGGGCTGCAGCAAAAGGCCCGCCGAAGGATTCACCTGCGCTGGAAACCAGCGGGCCGGGAGCCGCATGCGCCGGTTTGCGCGGCGTCGGAGCGTCGGTGGTGGCAGCCAGTTCGGCTTCACGCTGACGCTTTTTTTCCGCTTCCTGCTGGGCGATCAGCGCTTTTTGTCGCGCTTCCTCGGCCTCGCGTGCCTGGCGTGCCAGGGTTTCTTCGATGGTCTTGAGGACCTTGGCCAGGTCAGCCTGGTCCTGCTCGCGGGCCTGTAGCTTGGCGTCACGGGCCTTCACGTCGTCATTGAGCTTGGCCAGGGCCAGTTGGCGCTCCTTGCGGACTTTGTCCAGCTCGTTGCGCTGGGTGTCGAGGGCGACTTTCTGATCTTGCAACTGGGACTGCTGGTTGGCGATTTCCTGTTCTACATTGACCAACTGGCGCAGGGTCTCGTTGAAGCTTTTCAATTGCTCCAGGCGGGCTTTGCTCAGGTAGTCGTAATAGGTCAGGGTGCGCGCGAATTTTTCCGGATTCTGCTGGTTGAGCAGCAGCTTGAGGTATTCCTGGCGGCCGTTCTGGTAGGCGGCGCGAGCCTGGATCGCGATCAGGCGTTGCTGTTCAACGCGTGCGCTCTGGAGTTTTTTTTTCTCAGCGTCGAGTCGCTCCAGTTCCGACTCGCTCTTCTTTAGTTCTTTTTGCAGCTCCTGGACCTGCTTCTCCAGCTTGCCCATCTCGGTTTCCGTACCGCGCAGGTCTTTTTGCACGCCGGACCTCTCTTCCTGGAGCTTGCCCAGCAGCTTTTTCAGCTCGGCAATGTCCTGACGCGTGGCGTCCAACTGTTGTTGGGTTTGTGCGCGCTCGTCGGCAAACGCCGGTTGGAGCAGGCAGACAAGGGCAAGGGTAATCAAGGCGCGAAGCATAGAGGCGGGCGACACCAGGGAAAGGGACGGCCTAGTATGCCCGGCAAGCGCTGCAAAAAAAACGCCCAATTCGGGCTGGAAGGCAAGTTAGGCGCTGAGTGGCGAGGGTGTGGCAAAAAGACAGACTCAAAAGCGCCTCTCAACCTTGTGGGAGCTGGCTTGCCTGCGATGCGGACACCTCGGTGTTTCAGGGAAACCGAGTTGATGCTATCGCAGGCAAGCCAGCTCCCACAGGGGCTCGCGGTGCTTTTACGGGTTAGACCAGAATCGAAGTACCGGTCATTTCCACCGGCTTCTCCAGCCCCATCAGTTTCAGCATGGTCGGCGCCACATCCGCCAGTACGCCGCCTTCACGCACTTTCAGGTCGCGCTTGCCGACATAGATGAACGGCACCGGCTCGGTGGTGTGGGCCGTGTGGGCCTGCCCTGTGGACTCGTCGGACATCTGCTCGCAGTTGCCGTGGTCGGCGGTGATCAGTGCTTCGCCGCCGACTTTTTCCAGGGCATCGACGATACGACCGACGCACGTGTCCAGGCATTCCACGGCCTTGACCGCGGCCTCGAGGTTGCCGCTGTGGCCGACCATGTCACCGTTGGCGTAGTTGACCACGATCACGTCGTAACGCAGGTTGTCGATGGCGTCGACGATCTTGTCGGTTACTTCCGGCGCGCTCATTTCCGGTTGCAGGTCGTAGGTGGCGACTTTCGGCGAGGGGATCAGGATGCGCTCTTCGCCCGGGAACGGCTCTTCGCGACCGCCGGAGAAGAAGAACGTCACGTGGGCGTATTTCTCGGTTTCGGCGATACGCAGCTGGGTCTTGCCGTTTTTGGCCAGGTAGTCACCCAGCACGTTGTCCAGGCTGCCAGGTGCAAAGGCCGCCGGGGCAGGGATGCTGGCGGCATACTGGGTCAGGCCCACGTACTGCACTTTTGGCTGGCGGGTGCGTTCGAATTCCTTGAAGTCGTCTTCGACAAAGACCCGGCTCAGCTCGCGGGCGCGGTCGGCGCGGAAATTCATGAACACCACGGCGTCGCCGTCTTCCACTTTCACCGGCTCACCGATGGTGGTGGCCTTGACGAATTCATCGCTCTCGCCACGGGCGTAGGCGGCTTCCAGGCCGGCCTGGGCGGTGGCGGCGTTGAACTCGGCCTGGCCGTCGACGATCAGGTTGTAGGCCTGGGATACGCGGTCCCAACGGTTGTCACGGTCCATGGCGAAGTAGCGGCCCACCAGGCTGGCGATACGACCTTTGCCGAGGGCGGCGAACGTGGCGTCCAGCAACTCGATGGACGATTGCGCGCTTTTTGGCGGGGTGTCACGGCCATCGAGGAAGGCGTGCAGGTAGATCTTGTCGGCGCCGCGTTTGAAAGCCAGTTCGGCCATGGCGACCAGGTGGTCCTGGTGGCTGTGGACGCCGCCGTCGGACAGCAGGCCCATGAAATGCACGGCCTTGCCGGCTGCGACTGCTTTATCGACCGCCGCGCAGATAGTCGGGTTCTCGAAGAACTCACCGTCGCGGATGGCTTTGGTGACACGGGTGAAATCCTGGTACACCACTCGTCCGGCGCCGAGGTTCATGTGGCCGACTTCCGAGTTGCCCATCTGGCCGTCCGGCAGGCCCACGTCCATGCCGGAACCGGAGATCAAGCCGTTGGGCACGGTGGCGGTCAGGCGGTCCAGTACAGGCTTTTTGGCCGAGTACACGGCGTTGTCGTGGTGGCTTTCACTGTGTCCGAAGCCATCGAGAATTATCAGGACCAAAGGTTTAGGCGTGGTAGTCATAGATCCTCTCGCGGCGGTAATAAAGGAAGACAATTGAAAAGGGAGTGGCAGTTTAAAGCGAAGTTCCGACGACGTCACCGCTTTACGGGGGTTGGCCCCCCCTGACGGCTGTGTATACTTACCGCCATTTTAACGCCCTGGAACCTCCTTGATGGTCGATCACCTGATTGCATTTGCCACTGCCCACTACCTGCTCGTGGGTGCCTTCGTCATCCTGCTGGCGCTGCTGATCGCTCACGAATTGAGCCGCGGTGGCCGCAGCCTGAGCACGGCGGAGCTGACCGCGCTGGTCAACAAGGATGAGGCCGTTGTCGTGGACATCCGCCCCGCCAAGGAATTTGCCACCGGCCACATCGTCGGTGCCCTGAACATCCCGCAGGACAAGCTGATCGCCCGCCTGGCCGAGCTGGAAAAACACAAGGCCAAGACCATCATCCTGGTCGACGCCCAGGGCCAGCATGCTGGTACCCACGCCCGCGAAATGCTCAAGACCGGTTTTACCGCCGCCAAACTGTCGGGTGGCATCAGCAGCTGGCGCGCCGATAACCTGCCGCTGGTGAAGTGATATGAGTCAGGTTGTCGTGTATTCCAGCGATTGGTGCCCTTACTGCATGCGGGCCAAGGCCCTGCTTGAGAAAAAGGGCGTTGCCTTCGAAGAGATCAAGGTCGACGGCAAACCCCAGGTGCGTGCCGAAATGGCCCAGAAGGCGGGGCGCACTTCCGTGCCGCAGATCTGGATCGGCGCCAAGCACATCGGTGGTTGCGACGACCTGTTCGCCCTGGAGCGCGCCGGTAAACTCGATGCGCTGCTGCTCGTCTGACTCCTAAACCCTAAAAGACCCCAAGATCAAGAAGGATCTGCGATGACTGACCAACAGAACACCGAAGCAGCAGAAGCCCAATCGCCACAGTTCTCGCTGCAGCGCATCTACGTGCGCGACCTGTCGTTCGAAGCGCCGAAAAGCCCGGCCATCTTCCGTCAGGAATGGACCCCAAGCGTTGCCCTGGACCTGAACACCCGCCAGAAAGCCCTGGAAGGCGATTTCCACGAAGTGGTGCTGGCCCTGTCCGTCACCGTGAAGAACGGCGAAGAAGTGGCCTTCATCGCTGAAGTGCAACAGGCCGGTATCTTCCTGATCCAGGGCCTGGACGAAGCGTCCATGAGTCACACCCTGGGCGCGTTCTGCCCGAACATCCTGTTCCCGTATGCCCGTGAGACCCTGGACAGCCTGGTCACCCGTGGCTCGTTCCCTGCGCTGATGCTGGCACCGGTGAACTTCGATGCCCTGTACGCTCAAGAGCTGCAGCGCATGCAACAGGAAGGTTCGTCGACGGTTCAATAAGTCGACGCGGTAAAAATGTGGGAGCGGGCTTGTGTGCGAGCTGGCTTGCCTGCGATAGCATCAACTCGGTATCACTGATAAACCGAGGTGCCTGCATCGCGGGCAAGCCCGGCTCCCACACAAGCCCGCTCCCACATTTGTTTTGCGGTGTTATTTGAAGCCGAGCTGGCGCCAACCTTCATACACAGCAACGGCTACGGTGTTGGACAGGTTCAGGCTGCGGCACCCTTCGCGCATCGGCAAGCACAGGCGATGGCCATCGGGCAGGGCGTCCAGCACTTCGGCCGGCAGGCCACGACTCTCGGGGCCGAACAGGAAGGCGTCACCCTCGGCAAAGCTGACATCATGGAAAGGCTGCGAGCCCTTGGTGGTGAACCCGAACAGCCGTGGGTGGCCCAGGCTTTCCAGGCAACTTGCCAGGTCTGCGTGGCGTTTGAGCGTGGCGTACTCGTGGTAGTCCAGCCCGGCGCGACGCAGGCGTTTGTCGTCCATGTCGAAGCCCAGGGGCTCGATCAAATGCAGGTGGCAGCCACTGTTGGCACACAGCCTGATAACGTTGCCGGTATTCGGCGGAATTTCTGGTTGAAAAAGGATGACGTGAAACATGCACGGCTCCGAAGGCAAAGATGCGCTGCATTCTACCCCCGAAGAGGACCCAAGACCGAAGCTTATGCCTCGGGTCATGGGCTCTTTGGCAATTGTCGGTCTGATGGTGGGGCTGATGATCGGTCGCCTGACCACCCCGGACCCGGTCGCGTTGCAGCAGATTGAAACGGCGGCGGATGGATTGGTGGTGTGGTTCAACAGCGAACCCAAGCTGCACGGCGAGCATATCGACGGCACCGTGGCGTTGCTGTTCGACGCGCAAGGCAAAGCCGTCAGTGGGCAACTCAAGGTCAATCAAAAGGATGTGAACTGGCGCGTGCGCAAGACCGACGGCGGCTTGCTGCTCAACCTGGTGGCGGCGCGGCCATTGCGCGGTGAGTGGAACGGTGAAAAGGCCGATGGCCGCTGGCGGTTGGAGATCCATCTCCGGGAAGAATAAAAGAGGGAATCCCCGGCCTGCCTGTACCAAGGTTCCCGAAACGGGCTGGGGCCATGGGCAATGCGCCGCATAAGCCCCGGGTGTAAAGAAGGGAGTTCCCGGCCTGCCTGTACCAGGGCTCCCAAAACGGGGTGAAGCCGCAACGGGCTTCGGTGTTAAAGAGGGGATTCTCGGCCTGCCTGTACCAAGGTCCCCGAAACTGGGTAGTACTGGAGTTATTGCAGGGCGCGTGCCAGAGTTGCCAGGTTGTGTCGAAAAATTTCTCAAGAAAGCGCAAAGCCCCGGAATACGGGGCTTTGGTGTTTTTGGCTTTCAAGATTTTTTCAGCTGCGCTGAAGTTTCAGGTATTGGATCCGTGCCCGATGCCAGTTCATGGTGCATTGAAGCGGTGCACGGTATTCGGGTTCTGCGCCGATCCCACACTGGATCTTCAGTGAGGCTGAGATTCAGGCTTCGTCACCCTCGTCGTCATCCCCACCATCGACCTTCATGCCCAATTCCTTGATCTTGCGCGTCAAGGTGTTGCGCCCCCAGCCCAGTAGCACGGCAGCGTCGCGGCGTCGGCCGGCGGTGTGCTTGAGGGCGGTTTCGATCATGATCCGCTCGAACGCCGGTACGGCGCTGTCCAGCAGGCTCGATTGACCGCGTGCCAGCGCCTGGTCGGCCCATTGGCGCAGCGCCTGTTCCCAGTTGGTCACCGGTGCCGAATCCTGCGGCAGGCTCAGCAGTTCCGGCGGCAGGTCGCTGATATGCACTTCGCGCCCGGACGCCATCACGGTGATCCAGCGGCAGGTGTTCTCCAGCTGGCGCACGTTGCCGGGCCACGGCAGGTTCTTCAGGTATTCCTCGGTCTCGCTCTTCAACAGCTTCGGCTCGACGGCCAGCTCTTGTGCGGCGCGGCTGAGGAAATGGCGGGCGAGGGTCGGGATGTCTTCGCGACGGTCCGACAGCCGCGGGATATGAATACGGATCACATTGAGGCGGTGGAACAAGTCTTCACGGAACTTGCCCGCATGCACCAGGGTTTCGAGGTTCTGGTGGGTCGCCGCGATGATGCGCACATCGACCTTGACCGGTGTGTGCCCGCCGACGCGATAGAACTCGCCGTCCGCCAGCACGCGCAGCAGGCGAGTCTGGGTGTCGGCCGGCATGTCGCCGATTTCATCGAGGAACAGCGTACCGCCGTCGGCCTGCTCAAAGCGGCCACGGCGCAGGTTGGCCGCGCCGGTGAAGGCACCTTTTTCGTGGCCGAACAGCTCGGACTCCATCAAGTCCTTCGGAATCGCCGCCATGTTCAGCGCGATGAAGGGGGACGCCGCCCGTGGGCTATGGCGGTGTAGCGCGTGGGCCACCAGCTCTTTACCGGTACCCGACTCACCGTTGATCAGCACCGTGATGTTGGAATGGCTCAGCCGCCCGATGGCGCGAAACACTTCCTGCATCGCTGGCGCTTCACCGATGATTTCCGGGGTGCGGGTCAGGGTTGGCGGGGTCTCCTGGCTCTGCTGTTCCTGGGCGTGCTGGTTCGCGCGCTTGACCAGCGCCACCGCCTCATCCACATCGAACGGCTTGGGCAGGTATTCAAAAGCACCGCCCTGGTACGACGCCACGGCGCTGTCCAGGTCGGAGTGTGCGGTCATGATGATCACCGGCAGGCGCGGATGCTGCTCACGGATCCGGGCCAGCAGGTCCAGGCCACTGGCGCCGGGCATGCGGATATCGGAAATGATCACATCAGGCTGCTGGCGCGCCAGGCGACTCATCACGCCATCGGCGCTGTCGAAGCTCTGGGTGGTCATGCCTTCCTGTTGCAAGGCTTTCTCGAGGACCCAGCGGATAGAACGGTCGTCATCGACGATCCAGACAGTTTCACTACGGCTCATGTCGATGGGGCTCCTTGTTCCAGAGGCAGAAAGATCGAGAAGGTGGTATGGCCGGGATGGCTTTCACATTCGATCAGACCCTGGTGCTGGCTGATGATGTTCTGGGTAATGGCCAGGCCCAGCCCGGTACCGTCCGGACGGCCGCTGACCATGGGAAAGAAGATGGTTTCCTGTAGTTCCGCAGGAATGCCCGGGCCGTTGTCGATGATTTCGACCTTGGTCACCAGGCGATGACGCACGTGCCCGATGGTGAACTGGCGCAGAGCGCGGGTGCGCAGGCTGATGCGGCCCAGGCGCAGCTCGTTCTGGCTGCTGATGGCCTGCATGGCGTTGCGCACGATGTTGAGTACAGCCTGGATCATCTGTTCACGGTCGATCAACACGTCGGGAATGCTTGGGTCGTAGTCGCGCACCAAAGTGATGCAGCCCTGGCTTTCGGCCTCCACCAGTTGGCAGACGCGCTCCAGTACCTCATGCACGTTGGTCATCGCCAGCGAGGGCAGCTTGTTGGAGCCGAGCATGCGGTCCACCAGGTTTCGCAGGCGATCGGCTTCCTCGATGATGACGTTGGTGTAGTCCTTGAGGTGTTCGTCCGGCAGCTCGCGGGCCAGCAACTGCGCTGCGCCACGAATCCCGCCGAGGGGGTTCTTGATCTCGTGCGCCAGGCCGCGTACCAGCATCTTGCTGGTTTCCTGCTTGGACAACTGCGCCTCCTCCTTGGTGATGCGCAGCAGGCGATCACGGGGGTGCACTTCCAGCAGCAACAGCGTGGCGCCGTTGCTCAGAATGGGCGTCACGGCATAGTCGACGGTCAGGGTCTGGCCGGTAAGGGCGGTGAGCATCGCTTCACGTTTGGTGAACGGATGGGCCTGCTCCACGGCCTGGCGCAACGAGCTCAGCGCTTCGGCCGACTCGGTGAACAGTTCGCTGATGAATTGCCCATGGCTACGCTGGCCACTGATGGCCAGGAGCATCTCCGCCGCCGGGTTCATGTACTCCAGACGCAGGTCGTCATTGAGCAGAATGGTCGCGGTGGTCAGGTTGTCGAGTAGCAAACGGTGCAGTGCATCGCTGATGGTCATCGGGACCTCTTTTGGAGCAAGGCGCGGGCTTGAGGCGCACGCTGATGCAAGGAAAATGCAAAAAACAAACCAAGGCTCCGAAAAGAAGCGCGCACGCCCTGAAATGGGGGTTTTTGGCGCGAAACTCTGGCGTTTTGCCAGCTTGCTCGGGAAGTTTCGAACCAAAATGGGCTGAGCAGATGGGAAGGGTGCAGCCCATCGCACCAATATAGTGCGATTTTGTGAAGGTTGTTCAGGATGCAGGAAATTACGCTGAATCGCCTGGAAGGATGTGGGCAGTGTGGGAGCTGGCTTGCCGGCTATAGCGGTGGTGCATTCAAAACCGCTATCGCAGGCAAGCCAGCTCCCACATTTTGATCGGGTTTGCAGGCTTCAGCCTTTGTGGATGCACAGCTCGGCGGTGGCGCGGATCATTGCCAGTTGGCGCAGTGGATCGTTCAGCGGCTGATGTACGGCTTGGGCGAGCCATGCGGGGCACTGCGGGTCGGTGCGTTGCGGGGTGAAGTCGGCCAATTGCTGCAGCAGGCGTTTTTGCAGTTCATCCAACTGCGGGCGTATTTGCTTCACAAGGTCCGGCCGTGGAGCGTCAGGTGCCTTGCCTTGCAATGCCCAGTCGGACAAGTGGGTGTACTGCACCAGTTTATTGGCTTCGATCTGCGCCGAAAAAAACTGCTCGGCGGCGGCTGGGTCCAGTTTGTAGCTCGGCGCCTGGGTTTTCACGCTGTTGATGACGTCCTGTTCCCGCGGGCGGTCTTCCACGGCCTTGTGACTGTCCCATTTGCTCAAGGCCACCTGGTCGGCGATGGTCAGGCGTTCGGCGATGCTGCCGAGTAAAGGCGCGAGAGTGGGCGGAGCAGCAAACGCGGTGGTGCTGAAGAGCATTAAAGCGAGTATGAGTCGAGTGGCCACGAATTTTCTCCATAGAAGCGCAACACCTTATCTTGCCTTGCAACCAGGTAGCTATCAAATAGAAGACATGGTCATCATCATTGATTTCAATTTGATTAACTCGACCCATTAATTTCAGATAAATCCTACGCTTGACTTTTATTGACGGGTATTTAGTATGCGTAAATTGCGCGGTCGGAAGCCGGCTGAGCACATCGCGCTAAATCTAATGCCCCCTCCCAAGGTTGAGTGATTATCTCGCGGTTCCAGTATGTAATGACGAGCTCATAATATGGAAAGCAGAAATAACTTCATGGATCGCTCCCTGGTTGACGATACTCATTTGCGTAACGAGCTTGAATTTCTGCTGGGAGACCTGCAAGGCTTAAGTTATGCTTATTTCGCTGTTCCCCGTAATCGCGAAGTGCCACCTCTGGTTATATCTAATTATCCGGAAGCGTGGCTGAAAACGTATAAAGAGGGCAGCTATCACTTAGTGGATCCTATTATTCAGCATGGCCTGAAGTGCTGTGCGCCTTTTTCCTGGAGTGATGCGCGCCAGGCAATCGCCAGTGAAAAGAGTCAGGAATTATTAAGAAGATCAAGCCAGTACGAGATATCCTCTGGCGCAACTTTTATATTGCATGATGCCAGTGGCATGTTCAGCTCCTTGAGTTTGTCCAGTGGTGGACCGCAATCCGAAGTTGATCGGCTTATGGTGGGCCAGCAGGCGCGCTTACAAATGGCACTGATTCATTTCCATCATCGATTGCTAAGTCTGAGAACACTCGATGAGTTGTTTTTTCGCGCTCAGAGCGGGCCGTTGTCGGTGAAGGAGCTGGAGGTGCTCAAGTGGGTGATGATGGGCAAGTCCTACCGGGAGATCGCGCTGATCTGCGCGATCTCCGAGCGGACGGTCAAATTTCACATGTCCAACATCTCCGAGAAGCTGAACGTCTGCAATGCCAAACAAGCGGTGTATGAGGCTCAGCGCAAGGGCATTCTCTGACTCAAGCGCCGCAGCGTCGTTGCCTGTCGAACAAGGGCTCGTGCCAGTGCAGGCGGCGGGGCCACTGGCTTGCCTGATCCCATGGCAAGCGGTGCTTGCGTTCGATGTTGAGCAGCAGTCTCTGGCGGTTGAACTCGTTCACGGGCATGTTCAGCAGTAACACCTTTTCTCCCGGCGAGGCCTCGCCGCTGTCCAGCACGTCGTAATGCCAACCGGCGTTGCGCACGATCCGCCCCATGGCATTGCTCACCACCGTGATGATCGAGTCCAGCCCACTGCTGGCGGCGTAATTGTGCATGCTGAAAAGCAACATTTCGGTCAATGGCATGTGACCCAGGTCCAGTGCGCGAGAGCGAGTCTTGTCGACAAAAAAACGGCTGGATTCGGCCATGCGCGCATGTTTGGGGGGGGCAATACGGAAGAAGTCTCTAAAGGGACCTTCCACCATGTAAGGGTTTAACGTATTGATCAGGCGAAGACCTGCTAATGGGATCCCATTTATAGCGCCGATCAAATAGGTCGTCTGTTCGTTGTCGTACTCATCGAATTCGAGGCCACCACTGATATTAACCTTCCAGTTCATACGATCGGCGAACACTTGTTTACGTAAACTATATAAGTCAGATGCCCAGGCGTGGGGCGTCGCACTATATTCGAGCACGTAGAATTCCACTATTTCCATAGTATAAATACTCTAGTTTGCAGTGTTGAGCGCAAAAAGGGGGCTTTTGCCTGTGTGTGATTCTGAGCGTGAGGTTTTCAGCGGATAGAAAGCATTTTGCTATTACTCAGGCATCAATGCCTGTCAATTGGCAATCTGTACTTTGGTGCAGGTTCGAGATTTATTATTTAGTTCTGTCCCGTTGGTTGTCACCTGCACTTAGATACAGTTGTATTGCTGGAAGGGCTGCGACAAATTATCCCCAGCGGCGCTTCAATGTTGCGCCACTCACACCCCGAAAGTTTTTAAAAGTAAAAGTTTGTGAAGTCTGGCTGCACAATTTGTGTAGCTTGAGCCTCAACTTTTACATATGCCCGAACATGCCATCGGAAGTCTGAGTAGTCAGCGCAGGCTTGCACTGCTCACTATTTTGCAAGGCATGCCCAGCCAAGACATCGAAACAGGTAAGAACATGAAAGAGTTCGCTTCTTCAGAACCGCGTCGGGTCGTTGTAACCGGTTACGGGGCTATTTGCTCGCTTGGCCCGAATGTCGACGCCATCTGGGACGCCATGATGGATTATCAGGTCGGATACCGTCGGCACAGCTTTGACGATCCCAGTATCCATGCCCGTTATTTCGGTTTCATCGAAGATTTCGGTCGCGAGGCGATGCGCCCGTTTCCGAAGAAAATCTCCAAGATGTTGCCGCTTTTCGCCAAATACAGCCTGGTAGCGACCCATGAAGCGCTGCAAATGGCGTTTGGTGACACACCGCTGGATGAGGTGGTCTCGCCCTTTGATCGCGGTGTGATTCTGGGGACCGGCTGGGGTGGGCTCGATACGGCCAACAGCAATAACAACGAATACCGTGAGCATGGCATCTCGACGTCGTTTGCGACGGTTATGTCGATGTGCAACGCCGCGACTGCCGGCATCACCATGAACTGGAACATGCGGGGTATCCAGAACAGCCCGGTGGCGGCCTGTGCAACAGGCACCATTGCCATTGGTGAAGCCTATGAGGCGATCCGTGGTGGCCGCGCCAAAGTGATGATTGCGGGCGGCAGCGAGTCGTTGAAGGAGCAGTTCAACGTCTGGTCGGTT
The DNA here is from genome assembly GCF_054071875.1 of Pseudomonas sp. SDO524_S393. Taxonomy (NCBI): domain Bacteria; kingdom Pseudomonadati; phylum Pseudomonadota; class Gammaproteobacteria; order Pseudomonadales; family Pseudomonadaceae; genus Pseudomonas; species Pseudomonas sp. SDO524_S393. Next base: position 19,638 of record NZ_JBSVVZ010000023.1, read on the forward strand.
GATGTGATGCAGGCGTTGAGCAAGGAGCAGGAAAATACTCGCCTGGCCTGTTGCCCGTTCAGCAAAGGCCGTAGTGGCTTCGTGCTCTCGGAGGGTGCGGCGGTGCTGTGCCTCGAAGAGTACGAGTCGGCGCGGGCGCGCGGCGCGCGGATTCTGGGGGAGATCACCGGTTACGCCAACTATTCGGACGCCTACGACATGACGGCTCCGGCCGAAGACATGCAGGCGCGGGTTCGGGTGATCAATGACGTCTGCCGCCAAGCCGGTGTCGAAGCGTCTCAGATCGATTACGTGAACCTGCACGGTACGTCGACGCCGCTCAACGATGTCAACGAAACCCGCTCGGTCAAACTGGCGCTGGGCGATGCCGCCTACGGCATCCCGATGTCCAGCACCAAGTCCTATACCGGCCATTTGATCGGTGCCGCAGGTTCCGTGGAGGCGATCTTCTGCCTCAAGGCCATCGCCCAAGGGACGATCCCGGCGACTATCCATATGGATGAGGCCGATCCCGAGTGTGACCTCAACTACGTGCCTAACGAGCACTTGCATGGGCAAGACCTGAACAATGTGCTGAACCTGAGCTTCGGCTTCGGTGGTGCCAACGCCGGCATCATGCTGCGCAAGGTGGTCTGATCATGCAGCTGCAATTTGGAGCCGAGCAGATCGAAGCCTGGGCGGACCTCTCGGGTGACCGTAACCCGATTCACTTCGACCGTGAGGCGGCACGCCAAATGGCCGCTGACGATATCGTGGTCCACGGCATGCTCACGATGCTGCCCATCAAGCACCACATGGGGCGGGTCAATCAGGTTCTGCCCGAGGAGTGGGTGCAATTCAAGGCGCTGCTCAAGGCGCCGGTGCTGCGTGACAGCCAGGTCGCGTTGTCGACTCGTGAGCGCAGCGACAGCACCGGCTTCAAGTTGCAGCCCAGCGTGGGCGGCGGTGAGCATGTCATTGGACATGTGCGCAACGTCGAGGCGCCGTTGTGGCTGTCCAGTACTCCTGGCTTTTCGCTGGCGCGCGATGAGGTCACGGCCTGGCTCGCAGCGTTTCGTGATGACGTCGGTCGCGGAATGGATGATTGGGTGGCACTCGATGCGCTGATCTTTTCCTACTTCATTCGACACCACCTCGACGTGGTCTTCGAGCGCCTGTCTCCACAGTTTCGCCAGCAAACCCGGCTCGACCGGCTGGAGGACCTGACGAACCACCTGGTGGTGCAGACCAGCCACCAGATCACCTTTTGTTCGTCGTTGCGTTCGCTTGACGAATTGCCAACCGACATTCGCTGTGAAATCGACAACATCACCCTGATCGAAAGCCCCGGCAAAGCCGTGGGCACGCTCGATCTGGGGGTGCACGTCAATGAGCGCCACGTCATGACCATCACGCTTGGCCTGATGGCAAAAACGATTTAACCCACGAAGGAGCTGTGCAATGACCACTGTATCTGAAGTATTTGCTGTTGTTCGCGATCTGATTCTGGAGCTCAAGGATGTCGACGAAGATGCGGTAACCCTGGATACCAGCATCGAGTCGATGGAGCTCGACAGCCTGGATTTCGTTGAAATGCAAGTCGTGGTGCAGAAGAAGATCGGTTTGGCGCTGGACCCGGATTCGTTCGCCAGTCGCAAGATCGCCACGCTGCGTCAGCTGTGTGAGTTCGTGGTCGAGCTCAAGGCATCGGCGGCCGTCCCTGCCTGATCGGCAGATTCTCAGTTACGCAGAGGAGCAGGGGAATGTCCAAGCAGACACTCACCATTTCAAAGGCAAGGGAGTCCAAGGTCCGCAAGCTGAGTGCCGTCTCGCACCACAGGACCATGGACCACGCAACGGTGCTGCCCTGGGACCAAGAGATTGATCTCAGCCTGTACCCCAAGAACCCCGATCATCTGTGGATCAACGGTACACGGTTTATCGAGGGCTTGAGTGACGCACAGAAGCTGGAACTGGCATGGCTGGAGACGGGGCGTGATATCTCCATGTTCATCTGGCTGGAGCAGACGATTCCGCCGTTGTACATGGGCTATGTCACTCAGTTTCACGAGACTATCTCCGAAGACCTGCAGGAGTATCTGATGGTCTTCTCCAAGGAGGAGATCGTGCACACCCTGACATTCAAACGGTTCATGGCAAAGGCCGGGTTGCAGTTGTGGAAGCCGCCGGTCGGCCTGTTCGAGTTGCTGACGGTGACGTTGCCGAAGATGGAGCCGGCGGTGGGCGTGCTGTTCACGCTGCTGATCGAATGGGTGGCGGAGTTGGGGGCGATGCACACTTCCCAAGGCACGGGCATCGAGCCGATGACCCGGACCATGTTTCGTGAGCATCACCATGATGAGGCGCGGCACATTGCCTTTGGTCGCTGGATCAGCGAGTCGTTCTTTGAAACGGCGAGTCCTGAAGCCATCGCGCAGGTGCGGGCCATGGCGAGTCGGATCATGCCGGTGCTGATCGACATGTTTACCTACAACCCGGAAATCGCGCTGCACACCTCGTTCACATTTCCGGTCGCCCCGGATGACAAGGCGCAGATCGAGGAAGTCTGGCGCTCCGCAAGCAACGCCAAGCTCAATGACGAGCGGTTTGCCGAGATCTACGCCTGGGTCGACAAGCTGGGGTTGCGCCAATGAGTGACGCCGATTGGGACGCGATCTTTGTCGGTGCGGGGATCACCAGCCTGGCCTGTGCGGCCATGCTGGTGAAGCGTAATCCAGGCATTCGCCTGCTGATGGTGGATAAGCATATCGTCGTCGGCGGCTATGCCTCCACGTTCAGCCGTCCGAAGCAAGAGGCGGTCTTCGACTGCAGCCTGCACAAGCTCAGCGGCATGGACGAGGAGGGCAACCTGATTCGTATCCTGCGCAGTCTCGGGTTGGAAGAAGCGCTGGACCTGGTTTACCCCCAGGACTATTTCTGTGCCTACCAGAACGGGACTGCGTTGGCGCTGGCCAATGACGCGGACGACGTCGAGCGTCAGTTGACCGAGCGCTTCGCTCACCAGGCCGAGGCCATTGCGACCTTTTTCGAGCATGTTCGGACCTATGGTCGCAACGGTTATTACCAGTTCCAGATGATGGACGGCACGTTTGAGCCGGACATGGCTCAACTGCGTTTCGCCCATCGAAACCTGAAGCACAAGACCGTGCGCCAGGCGCTGGCGGAGCTGTTCGACGATCCCTATCTGATCGAAATCCTGGCGGCGCCCGGCATCTATGTCGGTGGTTACTCCGAAGACCTGGGTTACTTGTATTACCTGCATGTGGTGTACGCCACGCTCAACCGTGGCAATGCCTATGTCCGCGGTTCTTCACAGCATTTATCCAACCTGTTGGCCCGACAGGTCGAGCAGGCGGGTGGGCAGATCCAGCTCGGTACGCGGGTCGAGGAGGTACTGACCGACGGGCAAGGCAATGCCACCGGTATCCGTACCAACCGTGGCGTATTCCATTCGTCACGGGTGTACATCAATGCCTCCCCGCACTACGCGGTACAGCATTTGTTCGCGGCGGATGTGGAGCTGACGGCTACCCGGGAAAAACTCACGGCGTTGAAGCCGGCACGTTCTACCACCACGGTCTACCTGGTGACCGATGTGCCACCGGCGCAACTGGGTTTGCATCACAGTGAGTCAATGATGTTCGCCGCTGAGCCGGCAGCCGCTGCCGAACTGCGCATAGAGGCCGAGCGCAGCGGTTATGAAGCGTCGCTCAGTGAGCGGGCGTTCTGGGCGATGTCACCGGTCGAGGTCACCAACTACCACGCGCTGGACCCTGCTGCGGGCCAGGTCGTGTGTATCAACGTGCTCGACTCGATCGGCCATTGGCCGCAGCGTCGGACCGAGGACTATCGCGCCAAGAAGAAACGGGCCTGCGACACGCTGGTTGAGCGTCTGTTGGAGCATGTGCCGGGGTTGCGTGGACATATCCTGCATACGGAAGTGGCGACGCCGCACACCTATGTGAAATTCACCAACAACACCGACGGCTCTGGCTACGGCGCGATGGTGGGTACCGATCTCAAGGGGCACGTGTTCCATCATGGCTTTCCGGTGCAGGGCGTGCAGTTTCTCAGTGCCTGGGTGGCTGGTCCCAGCTATGAGGCCGCGTTCGGCTATGCCGAGATGAAAGCTCGGCAGTGGAGGCGTGCATGAGCAGGGGCGCGCCGCCACCGAACGGGTTGGGCAGTGTCCTGTCCAGGCTGTTTATCCGGGTGATGTTTCGCCAGGTGCAGGGCTGGAAACGCGAAGTGCCGGCGCGCGCGACAGGTTTCGTCGAGGTGGCGCGCGACGGCAGCCGGCTCGAAGGGACGACGCAGCGCACCGATGTGATGCAGCCCCGGGGCGTGGTGATTTTGTGTCATCCGTTTCTCAAGTACGGCATGCATTACTTCTTCGAAAACAGGTTCGATCAGGTGATTCTCGAACAGGGGTATCACGTGGTCACGTTCAACTTCAAAGGCTTTGGTGGCAGCACCATCGGCGGGCGAGCGTTTGCCGAGGATGTGTTGGCGATCGCCAGGAAGGTCTCGCGGGACAACCCTGGCTTGCCTATCCATCTGATGGGCTGGTCATTTGGTGGATACCACGTGGCCCATGCGCTGGCACAGGACGCGACGCCCTTCACCTGCGCAGTGCTGGACAGTGTGCCGGTCTCGATGCGCAGTTACTTCACGCGCGGGCCGCTGCGCTGGGTCATGCGCTGGCTCAGTGCCAGTCGCCTGGCGGTACCCACCGGAACCTGTGCCATCGACCACTCGCTGCAAGGTGTACGGCATCTGCCGATCGCCTACCTCTATGGCCGCAACGACCGCTTTATTGACGAGGCCGGCGTCACGCAATTGCGTCGATGTTGCGAGGCGTTGCATGTGGTGGGTTTTGACGGCTGCAACCATCTGGAAAACCACAAGAAGCATCGAGACCGTTACTTCGAGGAGATCTTTGAGTTCTTCAGTCGTGCGGAAACTCGGAAAACCGTTTTGCCGGTGGTGTAACGGCAAAGTGCTTAACAGGCTGAAGGATCTATGTCATGGGTGTTCAACAGGCTTCAAACGGCAAATGGATAATGGTCACGGGCGGCAGTCGCGGCATTGGACGTGCGCTGGTGTTAGCCCTGGCGCGGGAAGGCTACCAAGTGGCATTCACCTATCAGTCGTCAGCGACCGCCGCGCGTGAGCTTGAGCAGGAAGTCGAGGCCGAGGGTGGCTGGGCGCGCGGGTATGCCTGTGACGGGCGGGATCACGGCTCGGTCGAGGCCGTGTGTACAGAGTTGGTGCAGACCCTCGGCGAACCCTATGGGCTGATCAACAATATGGGCATCACCGGCGACCAGTTGCTGTTCAAGTTCGATATTGAGCGTTACCGCGATGTCGTCTCGACCAACCTCGATTCCGCCGTGTATTTCAGCAAATGCCTGGCACCGGCAATGGCTTCCGAACGCCGCGGCAAGATCTTGCACATGTCGTCGGTCAGTGGGCTGAAAGGCAACAAGGGGCAACTGGGCTATTCGGCGACCAAAGCGGCGATGATCGGGATCACCAAGACCATGGCCTTGGAGCTCGCACGCTTCAAGATCACGGTCAACGCGATTGCGCCCGGCTTCATTGCAACGGAAATGGTCGAGCAGATTGCCGACCCGGTGCGCAAATCGATCACTGACACCATTCCGCTCAAGCGTTTTGGCGAGGTCCGTGAAGTGGCAGCCCTGGCCAGCTTTTTGTTGTCAGGCCAGGCCGACTACATCACCGGGCAGACGTTCGTGATCGATGGCGGCCTTACGGCCTGAACCCACCAGACATATACGAGGCACGCTATGACCTACGTAGTGACTGACAACTGCATTCAATGCCGTCATACCAACTGTGTCGACATCTGCCCGGCAGACGCTTTCCACTTGGGGCCGAATTTCATGGTCATCAACCCGGAGGAGTGTGTTGACTGTGGTTTATGTGTGCCGGAGTGTCCCGAGGAAGCCATTGCCGCTGAAAACCGGCTGGATGACAGTAATCGGCATTTTCTTGCGCTCAATGCCGAGTTGGTTAACCACTGGCCGGTGATCCTGCAGCGTATTCCTCCCCTGGCGGATCACGCGCAATGGAGTCAAAAGCCCAATAAACTGCCCTACCTGGTGCGCGAGGCCGAGGCGATGAATTTGGCTGAAGGCGCTCTCTGATCCTCACAGGTGTGCAGCAAGGAGTGACCGCATGGCAAATGGATACAACGTGGCACTGTTGATAGGAGGAGGGCTCAGCCTGTTGGCGGCCTTGGCGCACATTGGCGTGATTCTGGTGGGCCCCTCCTGGTATCGCTTGTTTGGTGCGGGCGAGCGCATGGCCGTTGCGGCGCAGGAGGGGCGCTGGTTTCCCGCCATCATCACGCTCGCGATTGCCTTGGTGCTTGCCAGCTGGGGCGCTTACGCCTTGTCCGGCGCCGGGGTTATAGGGCCGCTCCCCTTGTTGCGTCCTGCGTTGTGCGTGATCACGCTGATCTATCTTGTGCGCGCACTGCTTGGGCCATTCGCCCTGATCGGCACCGGGCGCAGCACTCGCTTCATCATTGTCAGTTCCGTGATCTGCCTGTTGTACGGGGTCGTGCATCTGCTCGGTCTGGTACGCGGGTGGGATGCGCTGGCGTAAACCGAGGCACAAAAAAACTCCCAGCGGCTTGCGCCGACTGGGAGTTTTTTTTACGCCGCGTCAAGCAGCGCTACCGGATCAGCAGCTGTAGTACAGCTCGTATTCCAGTGGGTGTACGAAGGTGCGGACCTTGATTTCTTCTTCGCTTTTCAGGGCGATGTAGGCATCGATGAAGTCGTCGCTGAACACGCCGCCTTTGGTCAGGAACGCACGGCCCTTGTCCAGCTCTTCCAGGGCTTCTTTCAGGCTGCCGCACACTTGTGGGATCTCTTTGGCCTCTTCAGGCGGCAGGTCGTACAAGTTCTTGTCGGCGGCGTCGCCAGGGTGGATCTTGTTCTGGATGCCGTCCAGGCCGGCCATCAGCAGTGCTGCGAAAGCCAGGTACGGGTTGGCAGCCGGGTCCGGGAAGCGTGCTTCGATACGACGGCCACGTGGGCTGTTGACGTAAGGAATACGGATCGAGGCGGAACGGTTGCGAGCCGAGTAGGCCAGCATCACCGGGGCTTCGAAGCCAGGTACCAGACGCTTGTAGGAGTTGGTCGCCGGGTTGGTGAAGCCGTTCAGGGCCTTACCGTGCTTGATGATACCGCCGATGAAGTACAGGGCGGTTTCCGACAGGCCGGCATAGCCTTCGCCGGCGAAGGTGTTCTTGCCGTCTTTGGCGATGGACATGTGAACGTGCATGCCCGAACCGTTGTCGCCGTACAGAGGCTTCGGCATGAAGGTCGCGGTGCGGCCGTAGGCGTCAGCAACGTTGTGTACAACGTACTTCAGGGTTTGAACTTCGTCAGCTTTCTTCACCAGAGTGTTGAACTTGACGCCGATTTCGTTCTGGCCGGCAGTTGCCACTTCGTGGTGGTGAACTTCGACGGTCTGACCCATTTCTTCCAGTGCGTTGCACATGGCAGTACGGATTTCGTGGTCGTGGTCAAACGGCGGAACCGGGAAGTAGCCGCCTTTGATGCCTGGACGGTGGCCTTTGTTGCCGCCTTCCACGTCCTGGTCGGACATCCACGAACCTTGCTCGGAGTAGATCTTGAACATGGAGCCGGAGATGTCGGATTTGAACTTCACTTCGTCGAAGATGAAGAACTCTGGCTCCGGACCTGCGAAGACGGTGTCACCGATACCGGTGGTCTTCAGGTATTCCTCGGCGCGGTGAGCGATGGCGCGTGGGTCGCGGTCGTAACCTTGCATGGTCGAAGGTTCGATGATGTCGCACACCAGGATCAGGGTCGGTTCTTCGGTGAACGGGTCCAGAACGGCGGTTTCGTCGTCCGGCAGCAGGATCATGTCGGAGGCTTCGATGCCTTTCCAGCCAGCGATGGAGGAACCGTCGAACATCTTGCCGACTTCGAAGAAGTCGTCTTCCAGCGCGTCGCGAGCCGGCATGGTCACGTGGTGCTGAGTGCCTTTGGTGTCCGTGAAGCGCAGATCAATCCATTTAACGTCATGATCTTTGATGAGTTGAACCGACTTCGACATAGTGTCCTCCGGGTGGCTTCGGGCTGGGGTAGTGGAGTTAGCCCTAGAATATGGGTGATGCCGGCGCGGATACTCCGCCATGGCAACCTGCCTCACAAGAGAGCAAATTGCATGCCAGTGCCCCGACATGGGTTTTTTGCCTCAAAATAGCCCCTATAAAGGTGCATTGCGCTCGAATGGAAAAAATATCGCACTGTAATGTGGCATTTTTTCTCATTTGCGCACCTTTATGGTGCCTTGCGGCACCTGTACATATTAACTGGTTAAACCTTGAGCGATTTCCGCTATAATCCGCGCCCCCCTTTTTCAGCAGGCCCGGCGCGCGCTGTTTCCATGAAATTAATCGTTAAAGTCTTCCCCGAGATCACCATCAAGAGCCGACCGGTACGGACGCGTTTCATCCGTCAGTTGGCCAAGAACATCCGTGCCGTGCTCCGCGATCTGGACCCGGCTGTGGTGGTGAACGGCGTGTGGGACAACCTCGAGCTGGAAACCCGCGTCACCGACGCCAAAGCCTTGAAAGAAATGACCGAACGCCTGAGCTGCATGCCGGGCATCGCGCATTTCCTGCAAGTGGACGAGTACCCGCTGGGCGACTTCGATGACATCACCGAGAAGTGCAGGCAGCACTTCGGCCAGGCCATCGAGGGCAAGATTTTTTCGGTGCGCTGCAAGCGCGGCGGCAAGCACCCGTTCAGCTCCATGGACGTGGAGAAATACGTCGGCAGCAAGCTGCGTCGCGAGTGCGGTGCAGCCGGAATTTCGCTGAAATCGCCTGAAGTCGAAGTGCGCATCGAAATTCGCGACCAACGGTTGTTCGTGATCCACAGCCAGCACAACAGCATCGGCGGTTACCCGCTGGGTGCGCTGGAACAGACACTGGTATTGATGTCCGGCGGTTTCGATTCGACCGTCGCGGCCTATCAGATCATGCGCCGTGGCCTGATGAGCCACTTCTGCTTCTTTAACCTGGGCGGGCGTGCACACGAATTGGGCGTGATGGAAGTTGCGCACTATATCTGGAAGAAATACGGCAGCTCCCAGCGTGTGCTGTTCGTGAGCGTGCCGTTCGAGGAAGTGCTCGGCGAAATTCTCGGCAAAGTCGACGACAGTCATATGGGTGTCGTATTGAAGCGTATGATGTTGCGCGCGGCGTCGAAAATCGCTGACCGCCTGCACATCGACGCACTGGTGACCGGCGAAGCGCTGTCCCAGGTGTCGAGCCAGACGCTGCCGAACCTGTCGATCATCGATTGCGTCACCGAAAAACTGGTGTTGCGCCCGCTGATCGCCAGCCACAAGCAGGACATCATCGACCAGGCGGACCAGATCGGTACCGGCAACTTTGCCCGCCACATGCCGGAATACTGCGGGGTCATCTCGGTGAACCCCAAGACCCACGCCAAGCGTCACCGCGTGGAGCATGAAGAGAAAGAATTCGACATGGCGGTTCTGGAGCGTGCGCTCGAGAACGCCAGGCTGGTCCCGATCGATCGCGTGATCGACGAACTGGGCCAGGATGTGCAGATCGAAGAAGTCAGCGAAGCCCTGGCTGGCCAGATCGTCATCGACATCCGTCACCCGGATGCCGCTGAAGACGAGCCGCTGGAAGTCGCCGGCATCGACGTACAAACGCTGCCGTTCTATGCATTGAACGCGCGTTTCAAGGAACTGGATAACAGCCGTCAGTACCTGCTGTATTGCGACAAAGGCGTGATGAGTCGCCTGCATGCCCACCATCTGCTCAGTGAGGGGCATGCCAATGTGCGCGTTTATCGACCGAGCTAAGAGCCCGGGGCTGTTTGCCTGTGGCCTGCGTCATCGGCCCCCCGACTCTGCCGTCAAGCTGTAACGGCAAGGCCTGACTCTATTGTTAATCGCTGCCACGACCTGTCAGCACACCGAATCCTCTGATCGAGATACACAAGTGATCGAAAATCTACGCAACATCGCCATCATCGCCCACGTTGACCATGGTAAAACCACCCTGGTAGACAAACTCCTGCGTCAATCCGGCACCCTGGAGCGCAACGAGCTCAACGACGAGCGCGTGATGGACTCCAACGACCAGGAAAAAGAGCGCGGCATTACCATTCTGGCCAAAAACACCGCCATCAACTGGAACGGCTACCACATCAACATCGTGGACACCCCGGGCCACGCCGACTTCGGCGGCGAAGTAGAGCGCGTAATGTCCATGGTTGACTCCGTGCTGCTGCTGGTCGATGCCCAGGACGGCCCTATGCCGCAAACCCGTTTCGTGACCAAGAAGGCGTTCGAAGCCGGCCTGCGTCCGATCGTGTGCATCAACAAGGTTGACCGTCCAGGCGCGCGTCCGGACTGGGTTCTGGACCAGATCTTCGACCTGTTCGACAACCTGGGTGCCACCGAAGAACAGCTGGACTTCAAAGTCGTCTACGCCTCGGCCCTGAACGGCATTGCCGGTCTGGACCACACCGACATGGCCGAAGACATGACCCCGCTGTACCAGTCGATCGTCGACAACGTACCGGCGCCGGCGGTTGACCGTGACGGTCCGTTCCAGATGCAAATCTCTGCACTGGACTACAACAGCTTCCTGGGTGTTATCGGTGTTGGCCGTATCGCCCGTGGTCGCGTCAAGCCGAACACCCCGGTTGTCGCCATCGGCGCCGACGGCAAGAAGCGCAACGGCCGCATCCTGAAGCTGATGGGTCACCACGGTCTGCACCGCATCGACGTTGAAGAAGCGGCAGCGGGCGACATCGTGTGCATCAGCGGTATGGAGTCGCTGTTCATCTCCGACACCCTGTGCAACCCGGACAACGTCGAGGCGATGAAGCCGCTGACCGTTGACGAGCCAACCGTTTCCATGACTTTCCAGGTGAACGACTCGCCGTTCTGCGGTAAAGAAGGCAAGTTCGTGACCTCCCGTAACATCAAGGAGCGTCTGGACAAAGAGCTGCTGTACAACGTTGCACTGCGCGTTGAAGAAGGCGACTCGGCTGACAAGTTCAAGGTTTCCGGCCGTGGTGAGCTGCACCTCTCGGTACTGATCGAAACCATGCGTCGCGAAGGCTTCGAGATGGCTGTAGGCCGTCCGGAAGTGATCATCCGTCAGGTTGAAGGCGTGAAGCAGGAACCGTTCGAAAACGTCACCATCGACACCCCGGAAGAATCCCAGGGCAAGGTGATGGAAGAGATGGGCCTGCGTAAGGGCGACCTGACCAACATGGTGCCGGATGGCAAGGGCCGTGTACGTCTGGAATACAACATCCCTGCGCGTGGTCTGATCGGTTTCCGTAACCAGTTCCTGACCCTGACCAACGGTGCTGGCATCCTGACCTCGATCTTCGATCGCTACGACACCATGAAGTCCGGCGACATGTCCGGCCGTCAGAACGGTGTTCTGGTCTCGGTAGAAACCGGCAAGGCGCTGACCTACTCCCTGGAAACCCTTCAGGCGCGTGGCAAGCTGTTCGTTGAACACGGTCAAGAGATCTACAACGGTCAGATCATCGGTCTGAACAGCCGTGACAACGACATGGGCGTCAACCCAACCAAAGGCAAGAAGCTCGACAACATGCGTGCTTCGGGTAAAGACGAAACCATCGCCCTGGTTCCACCTGTTCGCTTCACCCTGGAACAGGCCCTGGAATTCATCCAGGACGACGAGCTGTGCGAAGTGACGCCGAAGTCGATCCGTCTGCGCAAAAAGATCCTGGACGAAGGCGAGCGTACCCGCGCTGCCAAGAAAGCCAAGAACTGAGTTAGCTCAGGCTGAATGAAAAACGCCCCCGGTCGGAAGGCCGGGGGCGTTTTTTTATGCCTGCGGTTTGTGTGCTGTCTCTGCTGGCCCCATCGCAGGCAAGCCAGCTCCCACACTTGAATGTGTTCACAAATCAAAATGTGGGAGCTGGCTTGCCTGCGATGAGGCCCTTGAAGCCACTACAAGATTTGGATCAGAACTTATCGAGGGTCTTGAACCGGGTCTCGCGCACCACTTCCTTCGGCTTGTACGCGCAATACCCCGGGCGCGGCCCGATTTTCGGGTGATTGCGGCAGGTATCCGGGCGCTTGTCATAAATAGTGCAGAAGCGGCTCTTACGATCCAGGTACAGGCAGTCGTTGTTGCTCATGCGCTGCAGGGTAAAAATCTCGGACTTGGAATTGAAGCGCTCGACAATGCCTTCCTTCTGCAAGCGTTTGGCGATGTTCTTCGGCGGGTCGCCGCGCTCGAACTCATCGACGATGCCGATGCGGATCAGGTCTTTGATCTTTACTTCGACCGGCAGCGTGCAGCAGCTGGACACGCAGCCGCCGCACATATGGGCGGAGTATTTCTGCCACGTTTCAAGACGGTCGAGTTCCGCGGCGGCGATCAGTTGAGGCTTCATCGGGGTTCCAAAAGGTGTGGCGTTATCCGGGCGCGCGATCATACCGGGATTGGTGATTTTTTGAACAATATTTTGTGGGTTTCGGCCAAAAGGTGCGCGGGCGTCAAAGCAGGCACGGCCAATGCATCAAAACCTTGCCCAGTTAAATGCGTTAAAAAAGTGCCGAACCAGAGCGTCTACCGTCTGTCAGACCGACTAGGCTCTAGCAACTCCTTCAATCTCGCCCGAGGTCGCACCGATGTCTCAGGAACCGCTTGCACGAGAAGCAGAGGTAGCCGCATTTCGCGATGCCGTCTTGACCAAACTCACCTACGCGGTGGGCAAGGACCCGGATCACGCCTTCGACCACGACTGGTTCGAAGCCATTGCCCTGGCGGCCCGCGACCAGATGGTCGATCACTGGATGGACCATACGCGGCGCATTTACCGCAAAGGCCAGAAGCGGGTGTATTACCTGTCCCTCGAATTCCTCATTGGCCGTTTGCTCTACGACAGCCTGAGCAACCTCGGGGTATTGGAGATCGCCCGCGAAGCGCTGGCGGAACTGGGCGTGGACCTTGAGCGCATCCGCCTGCTGGAGCCCGATGCGGCACTCGGCAACGGTGGCCTGGGGCGCCTGGCCGCATGTTTCATGGAGAGCATGTCGACCCTCGGCGTGGCGGGTCATGGCTATGGCATTCGTTACGAGCACGGCCTGTTCCGCCAGGCGATTGTCGACGGCTGGCAGCAGGAGCAGACCGAGCGCTGGCTGGATTTCGGCAACCCATGGGAGTTCGAGCGGGCCGAAGTGATCTACCCGATTGGCTTTGGCGGCAGCGTCGAAACCAAGGCCGATGCCTCCGGCAAGATGATCCAGGTGTGGTGGCCCAACGAGACCGTACGGGCCGTGGCCTACGACACCCCGGTAGTGGGCTGGCGTGGTGCCAGCGTCAACACGCTGCGCCTGTGGCGTGCGCGCGCTGTCGAAGATCTGCACCTGGAGCGCTTCAACGCGGGTGATCACCTGGGCGCCGTCGCCGAAGTGGCCCGCGCCGAAAGCATCTCGCGGGTGCTTTACCCGGCCGACAGCACCGAAGCGGGGCAGGAACTGCGCCTGCGTCAGGAATACTTCTTCGTTTCCGCCTCCCTGCAAGATTTGCTGCGCCGGCACAAGAACATGCACGGCTCGGTGCTCAGCCTGGGCGAACACGCCGCCATCCAGCTCAACGACACCCACCCGTCCATCGCCGTGGCCGAGTTGATGCGCCAACTGGTGGACCTGCACGATATTCCGTGGGAAGCGGCGTGGGACGTGACCGTCGAAACCCTGTCCTATACCAACCACACCCTGTTGCCCGAGGCGCTGGAAACCTGGCCGGTGGGGCTGATGGAACGCATGCTGCCCCGGCACATGCAGATCATCTATTTGATCAACGCCCAGCACATCGATTCGTTGCGGGCCAAGGGCATCCATGATTTCGACGTGCTGCGCGCCGTGTCGCTGATCGAAGAGGACAACGGTCGTCGCGTGCGCATGGGCAACCTGGCGTTCCTCGGCTCCCACAGTGTCAACGGCGTTTCCGGTCTGCACACCCAACTGATGCGCAGCACGGTGTTCTCCGAATTGCACAAGCTCTACCCGGAGCGCATCAACAACAAAACCAACGGCATCACCTTTCGCCGCTGGCTGTACCAGGCCAACCCCAAGCTCACCGAGATGCTGGTGGAGGCCCTCGGGCCGGATATTCTCGACAAGCCCGAGCAGCGCCTGGTTGAGCTGGAGCCTTTCGCCGAGAAGCAGACCTTCCGCAAGGCCTTCGCCGAGCAGCGCCTGCACAGCAAGCGCGCACTGGCCGAAATCATCCATGAGCGTCTGGGCGTGTCGGTCAACCCGGCGGCGATGTTCGATGTGCAGGTCAAGCGTATCCACGAGTACAAGCGCCAGTTGTTGAACTTGTTGCACACCGTGGCGCTGTACCAGGCGATTCGTGCCGAGCCGGGCACCGACTGGGTGCCACGGGTGAAGATCTTCTCGGGCAAGGCGGCGGCCAGTTACCACCAGGCCAAACTGATCATCAAGCTGACCAACGACATCGCCCGCACCGTCAACAATGACCCGACCGTGCGCGGCCTGCTCAAGGTGGTGTTCCTGCCCAACTACAACGTGAGTCTGGCGGAGAGCATCATTCCGGCGGCGGATTTGTCGGAGCAGATCTCCACCGCCGGCTTCGAGGCGTCGGGCACCAGCAACATGAAGTTCGGCCTCAATGGCGCACTGACCATCGGCACCATGGACGGCGCCAACGTGGAGATGCACGAACGTGTCGGCGCCGACCACATGTTCATCTTCGGCCTCAGTGCGCAGCAGGTGGAGGCGCGCAAACATGCCGGTGAATTCAACGCCGGGCCGGACATTGCCGCGTCCCATCGTTTGAACGACGTGCTGCAAGCGATCCGGGGCGGGGTGTTCTCGCCGGATGACCCGGGGCGCTATGTGGGGCTGATCGACGGGCTGATCGACTACGACCGTTTCCTGGTGTGTGCCGACTTCGATTCGTACTGGGACGCCCAGGCGCGGGTCGAGGCGCATTGGCATGACTCGAAGGCATGGTGGCGTTCGGCAGTGCTCAACACGGCGCGAATGGGCTGGTTCAGCTCGGACCGGACTATCCGCGAATACGCCACCGAGATCTGGAAAGCCCTCGACTAAACACCACGATACCCCCTGTGGGAGCGGGCTTGCCCGCGATAGCGGACTGTCAGTTTGCAGATATGTCGACTGGTACACCGCAGTCGCGGGAAATCCCGCTCCCACATTAGGTCCGCGTCGATATACTAGGGCTCGATTTGCCTAGGGATATCGACCATGCAATGGATTTTCATGCTGATTGGCCTCGCGCTCGGCTGGACGCTCGACGAGTCGTTCAGCGATGCGGGCATTGGTGCGCTGTTGGGTTTGGGCATTGGCCAGGCCATCCGCCTGGCGCAGCTTGCGAATCGGGCAGACCAACAGGCACGTCAGTTGGAAACCACGCAGAAGGCGCTGATAGCGCTGGGTGATCGCCTGCGGCAACTGGAAGTGCCAGCGCCTGCGAGCAGTGTGATTGTCGAATCCCCCGTTCCCGAGCCCGCACCTGTCGCCAAGGCCTCCGACCTGGTCTGGGAGCTGCCGGCCGACCTGGCGCCGGTTGCCATCACCGCCGAAGCCAGCCAGCCGTTACCGGATGACGCCTGGGCACCGGCACCACCTCCTAAAGAACCCGCTACACCTCGCGGCCCCAACCTGATCGAACGTGCCATCAGCGGTGCGCGCAACTGGCTGTTGGGCGGCAATACGGTGTTGCGCGTCGGCGTGGTGCTGCTGTTTCTCGGCCTGGCATTTCTGCTGCGTTACGCCACCGAAGGCATGGTGGTGCCGATCGAGCTGCGTTACGCCGGTGTCGCCGCCGCTGCGCTGGGCCTGCTGGGCCTGGGCTGGTGGCTGCGGCTGCGCAACGGCCAGTACGGGCTGATACTGCAAGGCACCGGCATTGCGGTGTTGTACCTCACGGTATTCGCTGCGATGCGTCTGCACCCGCTGATCGACCCCGGTGCGGCGCTGGGTTTGCTGGTGGCGGTCACCGTGTTTTCGGCGATTCTGGCGATTACCCAGGATGCGCTCGGTCTGGCTTGCGCGGCGGCTCTCGGCGGGTTCGCCGCGCCGATCCTGGCGTCCACCGGCGCTGGTAACCACGTCGCACTGTTCAGTTATTTCGCGTTGCTTAACGCGGGCATCCTCGCGATAGCCTGGTTCAAGGCCTGGCGCTTGCTCAACCTGATCGGGTTTGTCGGCACGTTCGGCATCGGTTTCGCCTGGGGCATGCGCTCCTACACGCCGGAGCTGCTGTGGAGCACCGAGCCGTTTCTGATTCTGTTTTTTCTGATGTACCTGGCCATCGGCCTGCTGTTCGCCCGGCGCAAGTTGTCGGAGAGGGAGGAGGCGCCTGAAGGCCGCGACGCGTTACTGCGCTGGTCGGCGGCCAAGGGCGATTATGTCGACGGCAGCCTGTTGTTCGGTCCGCCGCTGGTGGGCTTCGGCTTGCAGTTCGCGCTGGTGCAACACTTGGAATTTGCTGCCGCATTCAGCGCCTTGGGCCTTGGCATTATCTACCTGGGGCTGGCGCGGCTGCTCAGCGGCGGGCGTGCCTTGTTGCTGGCCGAAACCTGCCTGGCGCTGGGCGTGATCTTTGCCAGCCTCGCGATTCCTCTGGGGCTCGACGCGCGCTGGACGGCGGCGGCGTGGGCTGTGGAGGGGGCCGGCATCTTCTGGCTCGGCATGCGCCAGCAGCGACCCGTGGCCAGAGCGTTCGCCTTGTTGCTGCAGTTGGGTGCGTCGCTCGCTTTCTTCGGCGAACTGCGCGACAGCCAGGACACTTTGCTGCAGGGCCCCCCCTTGGGCGCGTTGTTGTTGGGCGCGGCGCTGTTGTTCAGCTTTTATCAACTGCACACCGCTGCGCCGGAACATACCCGGCGCTGGGAACGGCTGGGTGCACCCTGGCTCGCCGTACTCGGCCTGGGCTGCGTTTACTTGCTGGCGCCGCTGTTGTTTTCGACCCAAGGCAGCATCGTCAGTTGGGCCGTTGCTGGCCTGGCGATCCTGTGGGCGGGCCAGCGTATCGGTTCGCCAGTGGTCGTGCGTTGTGGCGTTGTCGGGCAGGTGTTGGGCGGCGCGCTATTTGCGCTCGACCCCGTGACCAACGCCTGGACACCGCTGATCATCGCCGTGGCGGCAATGGTCGGCGCGTGGCGCCTGCCCCGCGCCCGGCTGTCTACAGCGTTGCTGGCCTGGGGCGTGGCCTGGTGGGCCTTGGCGGTGATCATAGAAGTGTGGCGTTTGGCGCCTGCGACTTTGCATGCTTCGCTGTTGTTGCTGGCGGCTGCGCTGAGCGTGGTGATCTGGACGGCACTGGCGCTTCGTTTGCGCTGGGTCGCCTTGGGTATCGCCAGTACGTTGCTCATGCCTGCGGCGAGTCTCGTGTTGTGGGGCACGTGGACTGAGTTTTACCACCCGGCGGCGCAGTTCGGCTGGCTGGCGTGGCTGACGGTGTTCACCGTGCATTTCATTTCGCTGCGTCGTTTGGCGCTGCTGGTACCTGCCAACGTATTGAGCGCGGCCCATGTGCTGGGCTGCTGGATGCTGATCGGCGTGCTGGCACTGGAGCTGCGCTACGGTCTGATGATGCTGTCCAGCGAATACAACGCGTGGCGTTGGCTGGGTTGGGCGATTCTGCCGAGTCTGTACCTGGTGCTGGCGGCTGCGCCACGCGGATGGCCGTGGCCGGTGTCGGCGTATCCGCGCGAGTACCGTGTGCTGGCCGCACTGCCGCTGGCGGTGCTGATGCTGGGCTGGTTCTGGCTGGCGAACATGTTCAGCGACGGTGCAGCCGAACCGCTGCCCTCTGTACCGTTGCTCAACCCGCTCGACCTGGGCCTGCTGTTTGCGTTGCTGGGGATTTACGTGTGGTCGCGCAGTGTGGCGCCGCAGCGCGGGCCGCGCATCGAGTTGTTGGCGCAGGGCGTGGCAGGTGTTTCGCTGTTTGCGTTCTTTACCGCGCTGGTCATGCGCACGGCCCACCATTGGGGCGGCGTGCCGTTCCATCTGGATGCGTTGCTGGAGTCGATGCTGGTGCAGGCCGGCCTGTCGATCGTCTGGACCCTGATCGCCCTGGGCCTGATGATCGGCGGCCACCTGCGCCATCGTCGCGAGGTGTGGCTCATCGGTGCGGCGTTGATCGCCGTGGTGGTGGCCAAGCTGTTCTTTGTGGAACTGAGCAACCGTGGCGGCCTGGCGCGGATCGTGTCGTTCATCGGTGTGGGCGGGCTGCTGCTGGTGGTGGGCTATTTCGCGCCATTGCCGCCCAAGCGTGTCGAGCCGGTGCTGGAAACGGAAGGAGCATCCTCTTGATCGGTCAGTTGAGCGTTGTTGTGCTGGGCTTGTGTACGACTTTATCCGTGTGGGCGCAGGAAACGCCTGCCGACTTCACCACCCAGGTGCCGCTGAGCGTCAGTGGCAGCGGCCCGTGGTATCGGCTGGAGTTGCCACTGGCGGTGCAACTGAATGCGCGTCAGGCAGACCTCGGCGACGTACGCATATTCAACGCTGCGGGCGAGCCACAGGCGTATGCGCTGTCGCGTCAGTCGGCCCAACGCACCGAAAGTCGCACTGTCACGGACGTGAAGTGGTTCCCGCTATACGCCGCCGACACCCGCGAAGCCTTGCCCGGCGTGGTGATGAAGGCCACCACCGATGGCACGTTGCTGGAGGTCAAACCGTCCACTGCGGCCAAGCCCGGCAAGCAAGTGCGGCGCGGGTGGGTGCTGGATGCCAGCGCGATCAAGGCGCCGTTGCAGCAACTGAGCCTGGACTGGAGCCGCGAACGTGATGGCTTCCAGCGGTTCAGCATCGAAGCCAGTGATGACTTGCAGCATTGGCAGGCGTGGGGCGATGGCCAGGTGGCGCGCCTGTCGTTCGCCGACGAGCGGGTCGAGCAGCATGACGTGGGCCTGCCGGGGCAGCCTGCGCGTTACCTGCGTTTGCTCTGGCAAGGGCAGGCGGCGCCAATGTTGACGTCAGCCAAATTGACCAGCGCCACCAGCAGCAGTCTGCCGCTGCCGCTGGTGTGGTCGCCACCGTTGGCGGGCACACGGCTCAAGGCCGGGGAATACAGCTGGCAGCTGCCGGCGGGCTTGAGTGTCGAACGCCTGCGCGTCGAACTGAAGCAGCCGAACACGCTGGCCCCCGTGACCTTGTCGGGGCGTCGCGACGCCAAGCAGGCGTGGCAGCCGTTGAGCAAGGGTGTGCTGTATCGCCTGGCGCAGAATGGCCAGGACGTGGTGCAGGATGAATTGCCATTGCCCGGCCAAGTGATCTCCGAGCTTAAATTGCAGGTGGATGAGCGTGGCGGCGGCCTGGGCGTCGATGCCCCGGCGTTGCGGTTTGCGGTGCGCACCACGCAGTTGGTGTTCCTGGCGCGGGGTGAGCCACCGTTCACCCTGGCGCTGGGCAGTGCCTCGGTCAAGGCGGCAAACCTGCCGCTGTCGACGCTGATCCCGGACTACAGCGCCGAGCGCCTGAAAACCCTGGGGCAGGCCAAGGTGTCCGGGGAGGCGCAGGTCCAGACGCTCGCCGTAGCCGCCACAGCCGAGGCGGGCGTCGACTGGAAGAAACTCGGCCTGTGGGCCGTGCTCCTGCTGGGTGTGGCAGCGCTGGGGGCGATGGCCTACAGTTTGTTGCGCCGGCCTGCGGGCACGCCGTGAACTCTATTGGAGTTAAATCCTCTGATTAGAGGAAATACGCCCCGACTCGCGCTAAACTGCGCGGGTTTTCAGCCCCCCATTCTCCGGAGCCTTACATGTCCCGCGTTACCTTGAGTCGCTATTTGATCGAGCAGACCCGCAGCAACAACACTCCTGCCGATCTGCGTTTCCTGATCGAAGTGGTGGCGCGTGCCTGCAAGGAAATCAGCCATGCCGTTTCCAAAGGCGCGCTGGGGGGTGTCCTGGGCAGCATGGGCACTGAAAACGTGCAGGGCGAAGTCCAGAAGAAGCTCGACGTGCTCTCCAACGAAATCCTGCTGGAAGCCAACGAATGGGGCGGTCACCTGGCCGGCATGGCGTCCGAAGAGATGGACAATGCCTACCAGATCCCGGGCAAATACCCTAAAGGTGCCTACCTGCTGGTGTTCGACCCACTGGACGGCTCGTCCAACATCGACATCAACGCCCCGGTCGGCACCATCTTCTCGGTACTGCGTTGCCCGAACGAGTACCTGAGCCAGAACGAAGCCCTGA
Source organism: Pseudomonas sp. SDO524_S393 (assembly GCF_054071875.1). Taxonomy (NCBI): domain Bacteria; kingdom Pseudomonadati; phylum Pseudomonadota; class Gammaproteobacteria; order Pseudomonadales; family Pseudomonadaceae; genus Pseudomonas; species Pseudomonas sp. SDO524_S393. The sequence continues at coordinate 39,941 of NZ_JBSVVZ010000023.1, forward strand.
ACGAAAAGGCTTTCCTGCAGCCGGGCACCCAGCAAGTCGCGGCCGGCTACGCGATCTACGGCCCACAGACCATGCTGGTGCTGACCCTGGGCGATGGCGTCAAGGGCTTTACCCTGGACCGTGAAATGGGCAGCTTCGTGCTGACCCACGAAGACCTGACCATCCCGGCGACCACCCAGGAATTTGCCATCAACATGTCCAACCAGCGTCACTGGGAAGAACCGGTGAAGCGCTACGTCAACGAGTTGATGGAAGGCGAGGAAGGCCCGCTGAAGAAAAACTTCAACATGCGTTGGGTGGCGGCGATGGTGGCCGATGTGCACCGCATCCTGACCCGTGGTGGCCTGTTCATGTACCCGCGCGACAGCCGCGAGCCGTCCAAGCCCGGCAAGCTGCGCCTGATGTATGAAGCCAACCCGATGTCGTTCCTGGTGGAACAGGCCGGCGGCGCGGCCACCGATGGTCACCAGCGCATTCTCGACATCCAGCCTGAAGGCCTGCACCAGCGTGTGGCGGTGTTCCTGGGTTCGAAGGAAGAAGTCGAGCGTGTGACGGCGTACCACAAGCAGTAAGTCGATGCGATAGGTGATTGGCCTGGTTGTGAGCCGGATCACCCTTAAAGAAGCCCCGAAACGTTTCAGCGTTTTCGGGGCTTTTTTGTTTTTGTTCATCGGGAACCAGACACCTGTTTTCCCTTCTAAGCTTCTGGCAGATACCCACGCTGCTTTGTCTCTCCAGGAGTTATTCCATGTCGTTACGCCGTCTCGCCCTGCTGGCTTTTTGCGTGCTGTTGGGCGCCTGCAGCAAGGTCAATCAGGAAAATTACGCGAAGCTTTCGGCTGGCATGGCCAAGGCCGAGGTGGAGTCGCTGTTGGGCAAGCCGACCGATTGTTCCGGCGCACTGGGCATGTCCAGCTGTACCTGGGGCGATAAAAACAGCTTTATCAGCGTGCAATACGCCGGTGACAAAGTTCTGATGTTTTCCGGGCAAGGCCTGAAGTAAACCGGGGCGCGAGCCTGCGGGAGAAGAAGAATGATGCGTTTTGTTTTATACCTTTGTGCCAGCCTGTTTTTGGCAGGCTGCGCCAGCCATTCTGGCGATGATCTGCAGCCCAAGACCGTCGGCAGCGTCAACCTCAAGCGTTACCAGGGCACCTGGTATGAGCTGGCCCGATTGCCGATGTACTTCCAGCGCAACTGCGCACAGTCCGAAGCCCGCTACACGCTGCTGCCCGATGGCGACATGTCGGTGTACAACCGCTGCCTGACGGCTGAATGGAAGTGGGAAGAAGCCAAGGGTACCGCCACCCCGCAAGTTCCGGGCAAGACCGACAAGCTATGGGTGGAATTCAATAACTGGTTTACCGCCCTGCTGCCGGGCGTCGCCAAGGGCGATTACTGGGTGCTGTACGTCAGCGATGACTACAAGACCGCCATCGTCGGCAGCCCGAGCCGGCGTTATATGTGGATCTTGTCGCGCACGCCGACGGTCAACACCGACACCCGCGAAGACCTGTTGAGCAGGGCGCGCCAGCAGGGGTATGACACCACGCGATTGATCTGGCGTACGTCGGACAAACAGATGGCCAAGACCTCGCAATAAACCTGGGTCACCGCTGATCAAAAAATGTGGGAGCTGGCTTGCCTGCGATAGCGTCACTGAGGTGTAACTGATACACCGAGGTGCCTGTATCGCGGCAAGCCAGCTCCCACATTTGTTATGTGTCGCTGGTTAGCCCAGTAGATCTCTCAATACTTGCGTGAAGGCCCGGCTGCTTTCCTCTTCGCCGGCGTGATGTCCATCGCGCACTACCCATTTGCCGTTCACCAGCACATCGCGAACCTGGCGATCACCACCGGCAAACAACCAACGATTCAAAATCCCGTCTTCACTGGCCGTCGCCAGGTACGGATCACTGCCATCCAGCACAATCCAATCCGCACGCTTGCCCACTTCCAGTCGACCAATCGGCTGGCCTAACGCCTGGGCGCCGCCGTCCAGCGCGGCATCAAACAGTGTGCGCCCGACCATTGGTTGGTCCGCGCGGTACAAGCGGTTACGCCGTTGGTCACGCAGGCGCTGCCCGTATTCCAGCCAGCGCAACTCCTCCACCACACTCAGCGACACATGGCTGTCGGAGCCGATGCCCATGCGTCCGCCCTGGGCCAGGAAATCCACCGCCGGGAAAATACCGTCGCCCAGGTTGGCCTCGGTGGTCAGGCACAAACCGGCAATCGCGCGGCTCTTGGCCATGCGCGTGACCTCGTCCGCATTGGCGTGGGTGGCGTGCACCAGGCACCAGCGCTCGTCGACGTCGACATGGTCATACAGCCATTGCAGCGGACGCTTGCCGCTCCAGGCCAGGCAGTCATCGACTTCCTTCTGTTGTTCGGCGATGTGGATATGCACCGGGCACGTCGTGTCGCTGGCGCGGAGCACGTCGTCGATCTGTTGCGGGGTGACCGCGCGCAAGGAGTGGAAACACAGCCCCAGTTGCTGCGCCGGTTGTGCCGCAAGGATCGGCTTGAGTTGCGCTTGCAGGTCCAGGTAATGCCCGGTGCTGTTGATAAAGCGCCGCTGGCCTTCATTCGGCGCCTGGCCGCCAAACCCGGAGTGGGTGTAGAGCACGGGCAGCAAGGTCAGGCCGATGCCGCTGCTGGCTGCCGCCTGGCTGATCTGCCGCGACAGCTCGGTACGGTCGGCATAGGCCTGCCCGTTGGTGTCGTGATGCACATAGTGGAATTCGGCCACCGAGGTGTAGCCGGCCTTGAGCATTTCGATATACAGCTGGCGCGCGATGACCTGCAATTGCGCCGGGCTGATCTGCCCGACCATGCGGTACATCAGGTCGCGCCAGGTCCAGAAACTGTCATTCGGGTTGCCCGCCACCTCCGCCAAACCGGCCATGGCGCGCTGGAAAGCGTGGGAGTGCAGGTTCGGCATGCCCGCCAAAACCGGGCCTTTCAGCCGTTCGGCGCCCTCTGCGCTGGCGTTGGCCTCAACCTGTGTCAGCAGGCCATCGGCGCTGACTTCAAGACGTACATCGTTGGCCCATCCATTAGGCAGCAGCGCGCGTTCGGCAAAGAAAGCGGACATGATCAGAGCACCCCGGTCGTGTGTTTATTTGTATATACATATACAGACGTTTGCCTGCTCGGTAAACTCCGGCAATCTATGCATCTTTTCAACCTGCAAGGATTTCCTGTGCCGACTCCGCCCGCCAACTCTTCGCTGGCTGCCCACATGGACGAAAGTCCGGCGCCCTTGTATGCCCGCGTCAAACAGATGATCAGCCAGCAGATTCTCAACGGCAACTGGCCGCCGCACTACCGTGTGCCGTCGGAGAGCGAGCTGGTCAGCCAACTGGGCTTCAGCCGCATGACCATCAACCGCGCCCTGCGCGAACTGACCGCCGAAGGTCTGCTGGTGCGCATGCAAGGTGTCGGCACCTTTGTCGCCGAGCCCAAGAGCCAGTCAGCCCTGTTCGAAGTGCATAACATTGCCGACGAGATCGCCTCCCGCGGTCATCGGCATACCTGCCAGGTCATCCATCTGGGCGAAGAGGCTGCCGGTTCCGAGCGCGCCGTTGCCTTGGAGATGCGTGAAGGCGGGCGTGTTTTCCATTCGTTGATCGTGCACTTCGAAAACGACATTCCCGTGCAAATCGAAGACCGTTTCGTCAACGCCCTGGTCGCGCCGGAATACCTGCAACAGGATTTCACCCAGCAAACGCCGTATGCCTACCTGAACCAGGTGGCGCCGCTGACCGAAGGCGAGCACGTGGTCGAAGCGATTCTCGCCGACGCGTCGGAATGCAAGCTGCTGCAAATCGAACCCACCGAACCGTGCCTGTTGATTCGCCGACGCACCTGGTCCGGTCGCCAGCCGGTGACCGCCGCGCGCCTGATCCACCCCGGTTCCCGTCACAGCCTGGAAGGACGTTTCAGTAAATGAGTGCAGTGAAAGTCTGGCGCGCCGCCGATTACGTACGCATGCCGTGGAAAAACGGCGGTGGCAGTACCGAAGAAATCACCCGTGATGCCGGTACAGGGCTGGATGGCTTTGGCTGGCGCTTGTCGATTGCGGATATCGCTGAGTCGGGAGGTTTTTCGACCTTCGCCGGCTACCAGCGCGTGATCACGGTGATTCAGGGCGCCGGCATGGTGTTGACCGTAGACGGCGAAGAACAATGCGGGTTGTTACCGCTGCAAGCTTTTGCGTTCAAGGGTGACAGCCAGGTGTCATGCCGTTTGATCACCGGGCCGATCCGCGACTTCAATCTGATCTATTCGCCCCAGCGTTACCACGCACGGCTGCAATGGATCGATGGCGAACAGCGCTTCTTCAGCACCGCGCAGACGGTGCTGGTGTTCAGTGTGGCGGATGAAGTGAAGGTGCTGGACCAGAAGCTTGGCCATCACGACTGCCTGCAAGTGGACGGTAACACTGGCCTGCTGGACCTCTCCATCAGCGGGCGCAGTTGCGTAGTTGAACTGACCGCACGCGGTTAAAACTGTGGGAGCTGGCTTGCTTGCTCCCACATTTGTTTTGCGGTGAGCAAAAAATTGTTTCCTACCTCCGCACCAATTTGTTACCGAATGCCCCAGAGTGGCGCAAAGCCATGCTTTCGCGTCCAATCCCCCTCGCTGTAAAAATCCCCCGCAAGAAATTTCATCAAGCCTCGAAGCCTTGATTTCCAAGGCGCGCAGGCAATTTACAAAAAAACCTCAACGCTATGATCGACAAGTTGGCCGCTTGATTGCATATGCTTGTATGTACAAGTAAATATGTGTGCGTAAGAGTCACTGCCAATCCTCTTCGCACCCATCATGTTCGCGCATCGATCGCTGAGGAGTTTTTGTTGTGACCAAGCCTACTAAATACCGTGACGTAGAAATCCGCGCCGCCCACGGTAACAAGCTCACCGCCAAAAGCTGGCTGACTGAAGCGCCGCTGCGCATGCTGATGAACAACCTCGACCCGCAAGTGGCCGAAAACCCGAAAGAACTGGTGGTGTATGGCGGTATTGGCCGTGCGGCGCGTAACTGGGAGTGCTACGACCAGATCGTCGAGAGCCTCACTCACCTGAACGACGACGAAACCCTGCTGGTGCAATCCGGCAAGCCGGTCGGTGTGTTCAAGACCCACAGCAACGCCCCGCGCGTGCTGATCGCCAACTCCAACCTGGTTCCGCACTGGGCCAGCTGGGAACACTTCAACGAACTGGATGCCAAGGGCCTGGCCATGTACGGCCAGATGACCGCCGGCAGCTGGATCTACATCGGCAGCCAGGGCATCGTGCAGGGCACCTACGAAACCTTCGTCGAAGCCGGTCGTCAGCACTACAACAGCGACCTGACCGGTCGCTGGGTCCTCACCGCCGGTCTGGGCGGCATGGGTGGCGCCCAGCCTCTGGCGGCCACCCTGGCCGGTGCCTGCTCGCTGAACATTGAATGCCAGCAGGTCAGCATCGACTTCCGTCTCAACAGCCGTTATGTCGACGAGCAGGCCACCGACCTCGACGACGCCCTGGCGCGTATCGCCAAGTACACCAAGGAAGGCAAGGCCATCTCCATCGCCTTGCTGGGCAACGCGGCGGAAATCCTGCCGGAGCTGGTCAAGCGCGGCGTGCGCCCGGACATGGTCACCGACCAGACCAGCGCCCACGACCCACTCAACGGCTACCTGCCGGCTGGCTGGACCTGGGACGAATACCGCGCCCGTGCCAAGACCGAACCCGCTGCCGTGATCAAGGCCGCCAAGCAGTCCATGGCCGTGCACGTCAAAGCCATGCTGGAATTCCAGAAGCAAGGCATCCCGACTTTCGATTACGGCAACAACATCCGTCAGATGGCGCAGGAAGAAGGCGTGGAAAACGCGTTCGACTTCCCGGGCTTCGTTCCCGCCTACATCCGTCCACTGTTCTGCCGTGGCATCGGTCCGTTCCGTTGGGCAGCCCTGTCGGGCGACCCGCAAGACATCTTCAAGACCGACGCGAAAGTCAAAGAGCTGATCCCGGACGACGCTCACCTGCACAACTGGCTGGACATGGCGCGCGAGCGCATCAGCTTCCAGGGCCTGCCGGCGCGCATCTGCTGGGTTGGCCTGGGCCAGCGCGCCAAGCTGGGTCTGGCGTTCAACGAAATGGTGCGCCGTGGCGAGCTGTCGGCACCGGTCGTAATCGGCCGTGACCACCTGGACTCCGGTTCGGTCTCCAGCCCGAACCGCGAAACCGAAGCCATGCAGGACGGTTCCGATGCGGTCTCCGATTGGCCGCTGCTCAACGCCCTGCTCAACACCGCGAGCGGCGCGACCTGGGTTTCGCTGCACCACGGTGGCGGCGTGGGCATGGGCTTCTCCCAGCACTCCGGCATGGTGATCGTCTGCGACGGTACCGACGAAGCGGCTGAGCGCATTGCCCGTGTGCTGCACAACGACCCGGCCACCGGTGTGATGCGTCACGCAGACGCCGGTTACCAGATCGCGATCGATTGCGCCAAGGAACAGGGCCTCAATCTGCCGATGATCAAGTAACTCAATGTGGGAGCGGGCTTGCTCGCGAATGCGGTGGGTCAGCTTGCATGTGTCTTACAGACATACCGCTTTCGCGAGCAAGCCCGCTCCCACAGTTGGACGGCAGTGAACCCGATAACAATCCATCAGAGGTTGAACAGACATGGCTGCAAACGGCACCACCCCGTTGATCGAAAGGCGTTCGATCGACTACATCCCGGAAGCGGAAAGACACGGTCGTCTGTTTAGCCAGTTCACCCTGTGGATGGGTGCCAACCTGCAGATCACCGCGATTGTCACCGGGGCTTTGGCCGTGGTGCTGGGCGGTGATGTGTTCTGGTCGTTGATCGGTCTGCTGATCGGTCAACTGATCGGCGGTGGAGTCATGGCGTTGCATGCGGCGCAGGGGCCTAAACTGGGCTTGCCGCAGATGATCTCCAGCCGGGTGCAGTTCGGTGTGTATGGCGCGGCCATACCCATCGTGCTGGTGTGCCTGATGTACCTGGGTTTCACCGCCACCGGTACGGTACTGTCCGGGCAGGCGCTGGGCCAGTTGTTCGGGGTCAGCGACAGTGTCGGCATCCTGATCTTCGCCAGCGTCATCGTGTTCGTCACGGTGCTCGGTTACCGGGTGATCCACTTCATCGGGCGTGTTGCGAGCATTCTGGGCGTGATCGCCTTTGTTTACCTGTTCAGCCGCCTGATGGGCCAGACCGACGTGGGTGCGCTCTTGCAGATTCGCCACTTCAGCTGGAGCAGCTTCCTGCTGGCGGTGTCGCTCGCGGCCTCCTGGCAGATCGCCTTCGGCCCTTACGTGGCGGACTATTCACGTTATCTGCCGAGCAAGACGTCTTCGGTGAAAACCTTTCTGGCCGCCGGCGCCGGTTCGGTGGTGGGAGCGCAAGTGGCGATGATCCTCGGCGTGTTTGCCGCGGCCATGTCCAATGGGCAATTCGCCGGTCACGAAGTGGCCTACATCGTGGGCTTGAGCGGGACGGGGGCCACCGCTGCGCTGCTGTACTTCAGCATCGCCTTCGGCAAGGTCACCATCTCAACGCTGAACTCCTACGGCAGCTTCATGTGCATCGCGACTATCATCAGCGGCTTTCGTGGCCACCTGACGGTCACGCGTCTGCAACGTCTGGTGTTCGTGCTGGTCATCGTCGGCGCGGCCACCCTGATCGCGCTGCTTGGCCAGCATTCGTTCCTGGGTGCGTTCAAGTCTTTCATCCTGTTCCTGCTGGCGTTCTTCACGCCCTGGAGCGCGATCAACCTGGTGGACTACTACTGCATCACCCGCGAGCGCTATGACGTACCGGCACTGGCGGACCCGAACGGTCGCTACGGGCGTTGGAACCTGCTGGGTATCAGCGTTTACGTGTTCGGCGTGCTGGTGCAATTGCCGTTCATCTCCACCAAGTTCTACACCGGCCCCTTGGTGGCCGCCCTGGGCGACGTGGATATTTCCTGGATCATCGGTCTGGTGCTGCCTGCGGCGCTGTACTACGTGTGTGCGAAGAAATGGCACGGCACGGTGCCCGATCAACTGATCCTGCCGGTAGAGCAGGGCGCTATACCAAAAGCAAACGGGCTGGCTGCACAAGCCTGATGGGACGTGGACAGGGCAGGATGCCTACTGACTGCCGTAATCCATTTCAAGATTGGGAGCGTCACAACAATGAAAATGAATAAGACCCTGTTGGCCACACTGTTTTCCGCAGGCTTGCTGGCCAATGCTGGCGCCCAGGCGGCTGGCTGGTGCGAGTCCGGCAAACCGGTGAAATTCGCCGGCCTGAACTGGGAAAGCGGCATGTTGCTCACCGACATCCTGCAAACCGTGCTGGAAAAAGGCTACGACTGCAAAACCGACAGCCTGCCGGGCAACTCCATCACCATGGAAAACGCCCTGAGCAGCAACGACATCCAGATCTTCGCCGAGGAGTGGGTAGGCCGCAGCGAAGTCTGGAACAAGGCCGAGAAGGCCGGCAAAGTCGTCGGCGTCGGCGCCCCGGTAGTGGGCGCCATCGAAGGCTGGTACGTACCGCGTTATGTGATCGAAGGCGATGCCAAGCGCAAGCTGGAACCCAAGGCCCCGGACCTGAAAAACATCGCCGACCTGGCCAAGTACGCCTCGGTGTTCAAGGACCAGGAAGAACCGTCCAAGGGCCGTTTCTACAACTGCCCGGCCGGCTGGACCTGCGAGCTGGACAACAGCGAAATGCTGAAAAGCTACGGCCTGGAAAGTTCCTACACCAACTTCCGTCCGGGCACCGGCCCGGCGCTGGATGCGGCGGTGCTGTCGAGCTACAAGCGCGGCGAGCCGATCCTGTTCTACTACTGGTCGCCTACGCCACTGATGGGCCAGGTCGATCTGGTGAAACTGGAAGAAAAACCCGGCGTGGATAAAAGCGTGACTATCAAGGTCGGCCTGTCCAAAACCTTCCACGAACAGGCACCGGAGCTGGTGGCCGTGCTGGAAAAGGTCAACCTGCCGATCGATCTGTTGAACCAGAACCTGGGCCGCATGGCCAAAGAGCGAATTGAGTCGCCAAAACTGGCGAAAATTTTCCTCAAGGAACATCCTGAGGTCTGGCACGCCTGGGTGAGCGACGACGCAGCCAAGAAAATCGACGCGGCCTTGTAGGTCAAGCGTGCCCGGCTACCCTGAGGGGCAGCCGGGCGCCTGGCCACAACCCACTGGATCGAGAGCACGATATGTTTCCTGAGAGTTTTACGTTTTCCATTGCCGACTGGGTCAACGGTTGGGTGGATTCACTGGTCACCAACTATGGGGATGTGTTCCGGCACATCTCCGACACCCTGTTGTGGGCCATCGTCAACCTGGAAGGGTTGCTGCGCGCAGCGCCCTGGTGGCTGATGCTGGCCATTGTCGGCGGTGTGGCATGGCATGCCACCCGCAAGGTGGTGACCACGGCGGTCATCGTCGGTTTGCTGTTCCTGGTGGGCGCGGTCGGCCTGTGGGACAAACTGATGCAGACCCTGGCCTTGATGATGGTCGCCACGGTGATCTCGGTGCTGATCGGCGTGCCGCTGGGCATTCTGTCCGCCCGCAGCAATCGCCTGCGTTCGGTACTGATGCCGCTGCTCGACATCATGCAGACCATGCCGAGCTTCGTGTACCTGATCCCGGTGTTGATGTTGTTCGGCCTGGGCAAGGTTCCGGCGATTTTTGCCACGGTGATCTACGCGGCACCGCCGCTGATTCGCCTGACCGACCTCGGCATCCGCCAGGTGGACGGCGAAGTCATGGAAGCCATCAACGCCTTCGGTGCCAACCGCTGGCAGCAACTGTTCGGCGTACAACTGCCGCTGGCACTGCCCAGCATCATGGCCGGTATCAACCAGACCACCATGATGGCGCTGTCGATGGTGGTGATCGCCTCGATGATCGGCGCCCGTGGCCTGGGTGAAGACGTACTCGTCGGCATCCAGACGCTCAACGTCGGTCGTGGCCTCGAAGCGGGGCTGGCGATCGTGATTCTCGCAGTGGTCATCGACCGCATTACCCAGGCCTATGGTCGTCCACGGCATGAGGCGAGCAAATGACTACTGTCAGCAAAATCGAAGTCAAAAACGTCTTCAAGATCTTCGGAGCCCGTTCCAGCGACGCGCTGGCCCTGGTCGGCCAGGGCAAGACCAAGGACCAGGTGCTGGCCGAGACCGGTTGCGTGGTCGGCGTGAACGACCTGTCCCTGAGCATCGGCACCGGCGAGATCTTCGTGATCATGGGGCTGTCGGGTTCCGGCAAGTCGACCCTGGTGCGTCACTTCAACCGCCTGATCGACCCTACCAGCGGCGCGATCCTGGTGGACGGCGAAGACATCCTGCAACTGGACATGGACGCCCTGCGTCAATTCCGTCGGCACAAGATCAGCATGGTATTCCAGAGCTTCGGCCTGCTGCCCCACAAGAGCGTGCTCGACAACGTCGCCTACGGCCTGAAAGTGCGCGGCGAAACCAAGCAGGTCTGCGCCGAGCGCGCCCTGCACTGGATCGAAACCGTGGGCCTCAAGGGCTACGAAAACAAATACCCGCACCAGCTTTCCGGCGGCATGCGTCAACGTGTCGGCCTGGCCCGTGCATTGGCGGCCGACACCGACATCATCCTGATGGACGAGGCGTTCAGCGCCCTCGACCCGCTGATCCGCGCCGAAATGCAGGATCAGTTGCTGGAGCTGCAAAAGACCCTGCACAAGACCATCGTGTTCATCACCCACGACCTCGACGAGGCCGTGCGCATCGGCAACCGCATTGCGATCCTCAAGGACGGCAAGCTGATCCAGGTCGGCACCCCTCGGGAGATCCTGCATTCGCCGGCGGATGAGTACGTGGACCGGTTCGTTCAGCGGCGTGCGGCGGTGGTCTGAAAGACGCCATCGCAGGCAAGCCAGCTCCCACATTTGAGGTGTGTGAACCCGATCGAATGTGGGAGCTGGCTTGCCTGCGATAGGGCCGGTAACGCTGTAAAGAATTCAAGAAGGTATGAAGATGCCCCAGGCAACAAAAATCACCATCGCGGACACGCCATTGCGCTGGCAGGACGTGGTCGCCGTCGCCCGTCACGGCGCTGTCCTGGAGCTCTCGGGCCAGGCCTGGGCGCGCATCGACAACGCCCAGGCGATTGTGCAGCGCATCGTCACCAGCGGTGAGCGCGCCTATGGCGTGAACACCGGCCTGGGCGCGCTGTGCAATGTGTCGCTCAAGGACGAGCAACTCAGCCAGCTGTCGCGCAACACCCTGCTGAGCCACGCCTGTGGCGTGGGCCCGGTGCTCAGCGACGAGCAGACCCGCGCGATCATCTGCGCGGCGATCATCAATTACAGCCACGGCAAGTCCGGCCTGCATCCGCAGGTGGTGCATTCGCTGCTGGCGCTGCTCAACCACGGCATCACGCCGCAAGTGCCGTCCCAGGGGTCGGTCGGTTACCTGACCCACATGGCCCACGTCGGCGTGGCGTTGTTGGGGGTGGGCAATGTGAGTTACCGGGGCCAGATCGTTGCGGCTCAAGAAGCGTTGAGCGCGGAAGGCCTGCAACCGGTCGTCCTCGGCGCCAAGGACGGCCTGTGCCTGGTCAACGGTACGCCGTGCATGACCGGCCTGAGTTGCCTGGCCCTGGCGGACGCCCATCACCTGTTGCAGTGGGCCGATGTGATCGGCGCCATGAGTTTCGAGGCCCAGCGCGGCCAGATCGACGCCTTCGACGAAGCCATCATCGCCCTCAAGCCACACCCGGGCATGCAACACGTGGGCATCAACCTGCGTGCCTTGCTCGACGGCAGTGAAGTGGTCGCCAGCAGCAAGGGCATCCGTACCCAGGACGCCTTGAGCATCCGCTCGATTCCGCAGATCCACGGCGCGGCGCGCGACCAGGTGGAACACGCCACGCGCCAGATCGAGACCGAACTCAACGGCGCCACCGACAACCCGCTGCTGCTGGGCACGCCGGACAACTACCGCGTGATGTCCCAGGCCAACCCGCACGGGCAGTCCGTGGCGTTGGCGGCGGATATGCTGGCAATCGCCATGGCCGAAATCGGCTCCGTCGCCGAGCGTCGCCTGGACCGTTTGATCAACCCGCACGTCAGCGGCTTGCCGGCGTTCCTGGTGAGCAACCCCGGGGTCAACTCCGGGATGATGATCGTGCAATACGTCGCCGCGTCCCTGTGCGGGCAGAACCGCCAACTGGCGCAACCGGCGGTGCTCGACAATTTCGTCACCTCGGGCCTGCAGGAAGACCATCTGAGCATGGGCACCAATGCCGCGCTCAAGCTGCACCAGGTGTTGGCCAACGTGACCCAGATCCTCGCCATCGAGTATTTGCTGGCGTCCCAGGCGTTCGAGTTTTTGAAGGACCAGCGTTTCGGCGCCGGTACCGACCGCGCCTGGCGTGCGTTGCGTGAAGTGGTGCCGGCCTACGAACAGGACCGCTGGCTGGCGCCGGACATCGCCACCGCCGCCGCCTTGCTCAAGGACACCGAGTTGCTGCACCGCACCTTGCCGAACCTGCACTGACGTTTTTCCAACAATAACCAGCGTGCCAAGCCGAACGTCACTCTAAAAGAGGGCCACGGCGGATAACGGAAGCATCCGGAGCGACTGGTAGTTAACAACACTCTCAAAAGGAGCATGAATGTGACTGCGCTAAACCTGATTCCAGGCCAACTGAGCCTTGCCCAACTGCGGGCCATCTACCAGCAGCCGGTAACCCTCAGTCTGGATGACAGCGCCACGGCGCAGATCGACGCCAGTGTCGCCTGCGTGGAGCAGATTCTCGCCGAGAACCGCACCGCCTACGGCATCAACACCGGTTTCGGTCTGCTGGCCTCGACCCGCATCGCCAGCGAAGACCTGGAAAACCTCCAGCGTTCTCTGGTGCTGTCCCACGCCGCCGGCGTGGGTGAACCCATCAGCGATGCGCTGGTGCGGCTGGTCATGGTGCTCAAGGTCAACAGCCTCAGCCGTGGGTTCTCGGGCATCCGTCGTCAGGTGATCGACGCGCTGATCGCCCTGATCAACGCAGAGGTATACCCGCACATTCCGCTCAAGGGCTCGGTCGGTGCCTCCGGTGACCTGGCGCCGCTGGCCCATATGTCTCTGGTGTTGCTGGGCGAAGGCAAGGCACGCCACAAGGGCGAATGGCTGGAGGCCACCGACGCGCTGAAAGTCGCCGGCCTCGCGCCGTTGACCCTGGCGGCGAAGGAAGGTCTGGCCCTGCTCAACGGCACCCAGGTGTCCACCGCGTTTGCCTTGCGTGGCCTGTTCGAAGGCGAGGACCTGTTCGCCGGTGCCCTGGTCAGCGGCGGCCTCACCGTGGAAGCGGTGCTGGGCTCGCGCTCGCCGTTCGATGCGCGCATTCATGCCGCTCGTGGCCAACGCGGGCAGATCGACTCGGCGGCGGCTTACCGTGACCTGCTGGGCGAAAGCAGCCAGGTGTCGCAGTCGCACCAGAACTGCGACAAGGTGCAAGACCCGTATTCCCTGCGTTGCCAGCCACAAGTCATGGGCGCCTGCCTGACCCAGTTCCGCCAGGCCTCCGAAGTGTTGGTAGTAGAAGCCAACGCCGTATCCGATAACCCGCTGGTGTTCGCCGCCGAAGGTGACGTGATCTCCGGTGGCAACTTCCACGCCGAGCCGGTGGCCATGGCCGCTGACAACATCGCGCTGGCCATCGCCGAAATCGGCTCGCTGAGCGAGCGTCGCATCTCGCTGATGATGGACAAGCACATGTCGCAACTGCCGCCGTTCCTGGTGGGCAATGGTGGCGTGAACTCCGGCTTCATGATCGCCCAGGTGACCGCCGCCGCGCTCGCCAGCGAAAACAAGGCGCTGGCCCATCCCCACAGCGTTGACAGCCTGCCGACGTCGGCCAACCAGGAAGACCACGTGTCGATGGCTCCGGCTGCGGGCAAGCGCTTGTGGGAAATGGCTGAGAACACCCGAGGGATTCTGGCGGTGGAATGGCTGGCCGCGTGCCAGGGCCTGGACCTGCGTGACGGCCTGAAAACCTCGCCTGCGCTTGAAAAGGCGCGCGGGATCCTGCGCGACAAAGTGGCGTTCTACGAGAAAGACCGCTTCTTCGCGCCGGACATCAACGCCGCCAGCGAACTGCTCGCCAGCCGCTGCCTGAATGAGCTGGTGCCGGCCAGGTTGCTGCCGAGCCTCTAAACCTTGCGCAGGACTGCGGGGCTTCTGTGGTGAGCGGGCTTGCCCCGCGCTGGGCTGCGCAGCAGCCCCAAAAACTGCCGCCGCGTTCTGTCTGAAGAAATGCGGTGGCAACTTCAGGGCCGCTTCGCGGCCCAGCGCGGGGCAAGCCCGCTCACTACAGTTGTCAGGCGTCAGGCTCTGAATTTTTCTCAGGATAAAAATAATTAGGGACGAGAAATGCACCAGCAAGAAAAGGGTTTGAAACGCGGGCTGAGCGCCCGACATATTCGCTTCATGGCACTCGGTTCCGCGATCGGCACCGGGCTGTTCTACGGCTCCGCCTCGGCGATCCAGATGGCTGGGCCTGCCGTGCTGCTGGCTTACCTGATCGGTGGCGCCGCCGTGTTCATGGTGATGCGCGCCCTCGGTGAGATGGCGGTGCACAACCCGGTGGCCGGCTCCTTCGGCCAGTACGCCAGCACCTACCTGGGGCCCATGGCCGGTTTTATCCTTGGCTGGACCTACGCGTTTGAAATGATCATCGTCTGCCTCGCCGACGTCACCGCCTTCGGCATCTACATGGGCTTCTGGTTTCCCGAAGTCGCGCGTTGGGTCTGGGTGCTCGGCATCGTGTTTCTGATCGGCGGCCTGAACCTGTGCAACGTCAAAGTGTTTGGCGAAATGGAGTTCTGGCTGTCGTTGCTCAAGGTCGGCGCCATTGTCGCGATGATCCTTGGCGGCCTGGGCATCATGCTGTTTGGCATCCACTCGGCCGGCGAGACCCAGGCCAGTGGCCTCAGCAATCTCTGGGCCCATGGCGGCTTCATGCCCAACGGCATCGGCGGTCTGATCGCCTCGTTCGCGGTGGTGATGTTCGCGTTCGGCGGCATCGAAATCATCGGCATCACCGCCGGTGAAGCCAAGGACCCGCACCGCGTGATCCCCAAGGCGATCAATGCGGTGCCGCTGCGCATCCTGTTGTTCTACGTGCTGACCTTGTTCGTATTGATGGCTATCTACCCGTGGCCGCAGATTGGCAGCCAAGGCAGCCCGTTCGTGCAGATCTTCAGCAACCTCGGCATCGGCTCGGCGGCGACCATCCTCAATATCGTAGTGATCTCGGCGGCGGTCTCGGCCATCAACAGCGACATCTTCGGCGCCGGCCGCATGATGTACGGCCTGGCTCAACAAGGGCAGGCGCCCAAGGGGTTTGCGCAGCTGTCGAAACACGGCGTGCCGTGGATGACCGTGGTGGTGATGGGCGCGGCCTTGCTCGGCGGCGTGGTGCTCAACTACCTGATCCCGGAAAACGTGTTCCTGCTGATCGCCTCGATCGCCACCTTCGCCACCGTGTGGGTGTGGCTGATGATTCTGTTCACCCAGGTCGCCATGCGCCGCTCGATGACCAAAGAGCAGGTGGCCGAACTGAAATTCCCGGTGCCGTTCTGGCCCTATGCGCCGGCGGCGGCCATCGTGTTCATGCTGTTCGTGTTTGGTGTGCTGGGTTACTTCCCCGACACCCAGGCTGCCTTGCTGGTCGGCGCCGTATGGATCGTGCTGCTGGTCGTGGCCTACCTGCTGTGGGTCAAGCCTGCGGCAGGGCAAGCGGCCAAGGTCCACTACGACCCGGCTTTGTCTCATCGTTAATCTAGGGAGGCGTTGATGAAAACGCTTTGGCAACACTGCCACGTCGCAACCATGGCCCAGGGCAAATACTCGATCATCGAGGATGCCGCCATGGTCACTGCCGGTTCGCTCATCGAGTGGATCGGTCCGTTGGCTGAACTGCCGAAAGGTGACTATGCGCAGGTTCACGACCTGCAAGGCGCATGGGTCACCCCCGGGCTGATCGACTGCCACACCCACACAGTGTTCGGTGGCAATCGCAGCGGCGAATTCGAGCAACGCCTGGAAGGCGTGAGCTATGCCGAAATCGCGGCCAAGGGCGGCGGTATTGCCAGCACCGTGCGTGCGACCCGAGCGGCCAGCGAAGATGAACTGTTCGCCAGCGCAGAAAAGCGCCTGCGCAGTTTGCTGCGCGACGGCGTCACCACCGTTGAGATCAAGTCCGGCTACGGCCTGGACCTGGCCAACGAACGCAAGATGCTGCGCGTAGCCCGCCGCCTCGGCGAAGCGCTGCCAGTGAGCGTGCGCGCCACATGCCTGGCGGCCCATGCGCTGCCGCCCGAGTACAAGGACCGCGCCGACGACTACATCGACCATATCTGCGCCGAGATGCTGCCGGCCCTGGCCGCCGAAGGCCTGGTCGACGCGGTGGATGCCTTCTGCGAATACCTGGCGTTTTCCACCGAACAGGTCGAGCGCGTGTTCAAGGTCGCCCAGCAACTGAAGCTGCCGGTGAAGCTGCATGCCGAACAGCTGTCGTCGCTGCACGGCTCCAGCCTGGCGGCGCGTTACCAGGCGCTGTCGGCGGATCACCTGGAATTCATGACCGAAGACGATGCCATCGCCATGGCCGCCGCCGGCACCGTCGCGGTCCTGCTGCCGGGCGCTTTCTACTTCCTGCGTGAAACCCAGTTGCCGCCGATGGACGCCCTGCGCAAACACGCGGTAAAGATCGCCATCGCCAGCGACCTCAACCCCGGCACGTCGCCGGCGTTGTCAGTGCGGCTGATGTTGAACATGGCCTGCACCCTGTTCCGCATGACCCCGGAAGAAGCCTTGGCTGGCGCCACGACCCATGCGGCGACCGCGTTGGGAATGGGTGATACCCACGGTTCGCTGGAGGTGGGCAAGGTGGCCGACTTTGTCGCCTGGCAGATCGATCGTCCCGCCGACCTGGCCTACTGGCTGGGTGGCGAGCTGGATAAACGCGTCGTGCGCCACGGCGTCGATGTCACCGTCTGAGGAGTGTTGTTGTGGATAAGGTTCTGAACTTCAAACAAGGCCGCGTACCGCTGCTGATCAGCATGCCCCACGCCGGCCTGCGCCTGACGCCGGCGGTCGAAGCCGGGTTGATCCCCGAGGCGCAAAGCCTGCCGGACACCGACTGGCACATCCCCACCCTGTATGACTTTGCCGAGGAGCTGGGCGCCAGCACCCTGGCAGCCGAGTATTCGCGGTTCGTCATCGACCTGAACCGGCCTTCGGACGACAAGCCGCTGTACGTCGGCGCCACCACCGGGCTGTACCCGGCGACGTTGTTCGACGGCGTGCCGCTGTTTCGCGAAGGTCACGTGCCGTCCGAGGAAGAGCGCGCCACGTACCTGCAAAAGGTCTGGGGCCCGTACCACCGCACGTTGCAGGAAGAGCTGGCGCGCCTCAAGGCCGAGTTCGGCTACGCGCTGCTGTTCGATGCACACTCGATCCGCTCGGTGATCCCGCACCTGTTCGAAGGCAAGCTGCCGGACTTCAACCTCGGCACCTTCAATGGCGCCGCATGCGACCCTGAATTGGCCAGCCAGCTGGAAGCCATCTGCGCCCGGCACCCGCAGTACACCCATGTGCTCAATGGGCGCTTCAAGGGCGGCCACATCACCCGGCACTACGGCAACCCGGCGCAGGACATCCACGCCGTGCAGCTGGAGCTGGGCCAGTGCACCTATATGGAAGAGTTCGAACCGTTCCGTTATCGCCCGGACCTGGCCGAACCGACGCGGGTGGTGTTGAAGCAATTGCTGGAGGGGTTGTTGGCCTGGGGGCAGAAGCGTTACGGCTGATATCGCCATCGCAGGCAAGCCAGCTCCCACCTTGGAATGCATTCCAAAATGTGGGAGCTGGCTTGCCTGCGATGAGGCCCTCACGGTCGCCCCAGTGCAACTGCCGGTCGCCACAGGTCGTGTTGATCGCATTCCCGCTGGGTAAGGTTGTCGGATAAAAACAACCGAGTGAGCCCACCACCATGAAAAAACTGTTGTTGACCCTCACCGGTGCCGCGCTGCTCAGCGCCAACGCCATGGCCGCCGAACCGGCCTCCTGCAAAACCGTGCGCATGGGTGTGGTCAGCTGGACCGACGTGATCGCCACGTCGGGCATGGCCGATGTGCTGCTCAATGGCCTGGGCTATGACAGCAAGCAGACCAGCGCCGTGCAGCAAATCATCTTCGCCGGCATTCGTGACAAGCGCCTGGATATCTTCCTCGGTTACTGGAAACCGGCGATGGACAACAACATCGCACCGTTCCTGGCTGCCAGGCAGGTCAAGGTATTCGACCAGCCCAGCCTCGCCGATGCCCAGGCTACCCTGGCCGTGCCGCAATACGTGGCGGATGCGGGCTTGAAAACCTTTGCCGACATCGCGCGCTTCAAGGACAAACTGGGCGGCAAGCTCTATGGCATTGAGCCTGGCAGCGGGGCGAATACCGATATCCAGAAAATGATCGATACCAACCGCTTCGGTCTGGGCGGTTTCAAGCTGGTGGCGTCCGGCGAGGCGGGCATGCTCGCGGCGGTGCAGCGTGCGGTGAATCGCAAGGAGTTCGTGGTGTTCGTCGGTTGGACCCCGCACCCGATGAACATCAACATGAAAATGGCCTACCTCACCGGCAGCGAAGGTGTGTTCGGTCCTGATGAGGGTCGTGCCACGGTGTCCACCGTGACCGCGCCGGACTTCGCCGAGCGTTGTCCCAACGCGAACCGGCTGCTGGAAAACCTCACCTTCACCGCCGCCCAGGAAAGCCAGTTGATGGTGCCGATCATGGAACGCCAGTCACCCCAGGACGTGGCCAAGCAATGGTTGCGTGATCATCCCGAGGATTTGCAGCGTTGGCTGGCGGGCGTTACGGCGTTTGACGGCGGCGATGGGGTCGCGTCGGTTCAGGCCAGCCTGAAACCCTGAGCCGAATACGGTAAGTCAGGCAGAGGGGCTATGTGGGAGCAGGCAAGCCAGCTCCCACAAGTGATCTCCATTCTCAGGGATGTTTGTGCATGTACCCGATTTCTCCGCAGCTTGCTGCTTTTGTCACCAAAACCGAATCCTTCACCAGCGACGACTCCTCCCTGGCCGGCCTGCGCGAGAACTACGACCGTATGTGCCGCGCGTTCACCCCGCCGCAACCAGAAGGCTTGCGGGTCGAGGACTTCACCCTGGCCGGTGTGGGCGTGCGCAGTTATCTGCCCACCTCGTCGGTTCCGTCGGGTGGCTGGCCGTGCATCCTTTATATGCACGGCGGCGGTTGGGTGGTCGGTGGCCTGGACTCCCACGACTTCATCTGTTTCGAACTGGCCAGCCGCTTGCAGGTGCTGGTGATTGCCATCGACTATCGGCTGGCGCCCGAGCATCCGTTCCCGGCGGCCTATGAGGATTGCCGGGCGGTGTGGCGTGCGATCCAGGCCGGGGACGCGCCGCACGCCATCGATCTGCACCACCTGGTGGTGGCGGGCGACAGCGCGGGAGGCAACCTGGCCGCGGCGTTGTGCCTGGGGTTGCGAGACGACGAACAGCCGCTGCCGCGGGCCCAGGTACTGATCTACCCGGGGCTGGGAGGGCCGGCCGACCTGCCGTCACGGCGCGACTGCATGGACGCACCGCTGCTCAGCACCGCCGATACCGATTGTTACCTGGCGCTGTACCTGCAAGGCAGCGCCAGCCCTTCGGCCTATGCCATGCCGTTGTTGGCCACGGATTATCGCGGTTTGCCCAAGGCTTTTATTGCCGTGGCCCAGTTCGACCCGTTGCGTGACGACGGCATGCTCTATGCCGAACGCTTGCAGGCCGCCGGTGTGGCGGCTGTGCGTTATCCCGGCAAGGGGCTGGTTCATGGTTGCCTGCGGGCGCGGGGGCAGGTGGCGGAGGTGGACCTGCTCTATGACTACTTGCTGCAGTTCCTGGGTAGCGAAGGGCTGACAGCGCGCTAAGCGCTCAATGACATGCTCATTGCACGATTCGGGTTTATGATGCCAGACGGCAAAATAACAGACGTCCCCCCAGGGATGAACCCGAACCCCTACGGAGCGCGCAATGCAGACTTGGTACCCGCAGATCAAACCCTACGCCCGGCACGATCTGGCTGTCGATGACACCCATACGCTGTATGTCGACGAAAGTGGCTCTCCCGAAGGCTTGCCCGTCGTATTCATCCATGGTGGCCCTGGTTCCGGTTGCGATGCCCAGAGCCGCTGCTATTTCGACCCGAACCTGTACCGCATCGTCACCTTCGACCAGCGCGGCTGCGGGCGTTCCACGCCACGCGCCAGCCTGGAAAACAACACCACCTGGGACCTGGTGGCCGACCTCGAGCGCATTCGCGAGCATCTGGGCATCGACAAATGGGTGCTGTTCGGCGGTTCCTGGGGCTCGACCCTGGCGCTGGCCTACGCGCAAACCCATCCGGAGCGTGTGCACGGCCTGATCGTGCGCGGCATCTTCCTGGCCCGTCCGCAGGATATTCACTGGTTCTATCAGGAGGGCGCGAGCCGCCTGTTCCCGGACTACTGGCAGGACTACCTTGCGCCGATCCCGCCGGAAGAGCGTCACGACATGATCGCGGCCTACCACAAGCGCCTGACCGGCAACGATCAGATCGCCCAGATGCACGCGGCCAAGGCCTGGTCCGGCTGGGAAGGGCGCATGCTCGGCCTGTGCCCGAGCCCGCAGCATGTGGAGCGCTTTTCCGAGCCGCAGCGTGCGCTGTCCATCGCGCGCATCGAATGCCACTACTTCACCAACAACTCATTCCTGGAACCCAACCAGTTGATCCGCGATATGCACAAGATCGCCCATCTGCCTGGCGTAATCATTCATGGCCGCTACGATATGATCTGCACGCTGGATAACGCCTGGGAATTGCACCAGGCGTGGCCCAACAGCGAGTTGCAGGTGATCCGCGAGGCCGGCCATGCCGCGTCCGAGCCAGGTATCACCGATGCACTGGTGCGTGCGACCGGCCAAATGGCACGGCGCTTGCTCGACCTGCCCCCAGAAGAAGCATGAAGGGGCTGTTGCAACGGGTGCGTGGCGCCCGGGTCGAGGTGGAAGGCGAGGTCGTCGGTGCGATTGACCAGGGGTTGCTGGTGTTGGTGGCCGTCGAACCGTCGGACACCCCTGAGAGTGTCGACAAGTTGCTGCACAAGTTGCTCAACTATCGGGTGTTCAGCGACGGCGAGGGCAAGATGAACCTGTCGTTGAAGGACATCGACGGCGGTTTGTTGCTGGTGTCGCAATTTACCCTGGCGGCGGATACCAAGAGCGGGCTGCGGCCCAGCTTCTCCACCGCGGCCCCGCCGGCCCTGGGAGCGGCGCTTTTCGACCATCTGCTGTTACAAGCGCAACAATTGCATGGCAAGGTGGCGTCAGGGCGTTTTGGCGCCGATATGCAGGTGCATTTGGTCAATGATGGCCCTGTGACCTTCCTCTTGCAGACGTGAATGTATTAAAAACGACTTTTAATGCCTAAAAACGCAGGGTTTCGCTACAAATACTTCGTTGTCCCTGATGCGTTGTTTCGCGGGCTGCTAGATAATCGCGCGCTACGGGGACCAGCGTTGTTTGGTCCATTTTTGACTTAGGTAGAGACTTGTCCGACATCCTATGGGGAATCATTTTGACCCGGGGGAGTCGGAACAATGCTCGCCAACCTGGCATATAGATAGCTGGCCGTTGGTTTTTTGATCTGTTTTCGGCGAGGGTTGCTCGTGATTGTTAGTCCCTGTAATGCACCAAAATTGTCTGCCAAACGGTTACGAAACGCACTGGTGACGGGCTCCGCCCTGTTTTGCCTGTTCGGCGCGAGTCAGCTGTGGGCATTCAGTCTGGACGATGTGTCGGCCAAGGCAAAAGAGCTGGCCGGGCAAAAATACGAAGCTCCGCGCAGCAATTTGCCGAACGAATTTCGCGAAATGAAATTCGCGGACTACCAGAAGATTCGTTTCCGCAACGAAAAAGCCGAGTGGGCCGATCAGAACACCCCCTTCAAGCTGTCCTTCTATCACCAGGGCATGCACTTCGATACGCCGGTGAAAATCAACGAAGTCACCTCCACCAGCGTCAACGAAATCAAGTACGACCCGACCCGTTTCGATTTCGGTGACGTGAAGTTTGATCCCAAGGCCACCGAACAACTGGGTTACGCCGGTTTCCGTGTGCTGTACCCGATCAACAAGGACGACAAGCAAGACGAGATCATGACCATGCTCGGCGCGAGCTACTTCCGCGTCGTGGGCAAGGGTCAGGCCTACGGCTTGTCCGCCCGGGGCATGGCGATCGACACCGCATTGCCGTCCGGCGAAGAATTCCCGCGCTTCACCGAGTTCTGGATCGAGCGCCCGAAACCGGGTGAAAAACAGCTGGTCATCTTTGCCCTGCTGGACTCCCCGCGCGCCACGGGTGCCTATCGCCTGACCCTGCGCCCGGGCAGCGACACCATTGTCGACGTCAAATCCCAGATGTTCCTGCGCGACAAGGTCAGCAAACTGGGCGTTGCCCCGCTGACCAGCATGTACCTGTTCGGCGCCAACCAGCCGTCCAAGGTGCTCAACTACCGTCGTGAACTGCACGATTCCAGCGGTCTGTCGATCCATGCCGGCAATGGCGAGTGGATCTGGCGCCCACTGAACAACCCTAAACACCTGTCGGTCAGCAATTACACCGTAGAGAACCCGAAAGGCTTCGGCCTGCTGCAACGTGGCCGCGACTTCAGCCACTACGAAGACCTGGACGACAACTACGACAAGCGCCCAAGCGCCTGGATCGAGCCGGAAGGCGACTGGGGCAAAGGCACCGTCAACCTGGTGGAAATCCCGACTGCCGATGAAACCAACGACAACATCGTTGCGTTCTGGAGCCCTGCGGAGCTGCCGGAAGTCGGCAAGCCCCTGGATGTTTCCTATCGCCTGCACTGGACCATGGACGAGAAGTCCCTGCACCCTGCCGACAGCGCCTGGGTCAAGCAGACCCTGCGTTCCACCGGCGACGTGAAGCAGTCCAACCTGATCCGCCAGCCTGATGGCAGCGTGGCCTACCTGGTGGACTTCGAGGGCCCGTCCCTCAAGGCCCTGCCGGCGGATGCACCGGTGCGCAGCCAGGTGAGTGTCGGCGACAACGCCGAACTGGTGGAAAACAGCGTGCGTTACAACCCGCACACCAAAGGCTGGCGCCTGACCCTGCGCATGAAGATCAAGGACGCGAGCAAGCCGACCGAAATGCGCGCGGCACTGGTGCAGGACGTTGCTGCCCCGGCACCTGAGCAGGACTCGAGCCACGTGCTCAAGGCGGACAAGGTCTTGGCCAAGCAACACGAGAAACAGGCCAGGAAGGACGCCAAGGAAGCGAAAGACAAGGAAGCCAAGCAGCCAGAAGCTGCCCCAGCCACACCGGAGCCGGCCAAGACAGAGCAAGTCCTGACCGAGACCTGGAGCTATCAGTTGCCTGCCGATGAGTAATTCCCAAGCTACGCCGCAGACTCTGTCCGAGTACCTGGCTCATTTACCGATGACCGCCGAGCAGCGCGCCGAACTGGCGGGCTGCACCTCCTTCACCGAGCTGCATGAGCGTCTGTCGTCCGCGACCTTCGACGCGCCGGTCGACGCCGCTCAGGCGTCGGTGGGCCGCCGCCTCACGCTGAACACGGCCGAGGAGCTGCACGACGCCGAAATGCTCGCCGTCGACGCCAGCGGTCGAGTGTGCCTCAAGGCCACGCCGCCGATCCGTCGCACCCGGGTCGTGCCGGAGCCCTGGCGCACCAATATTCTGGTGCGTGCCTGGCGCCGGATCACCGGGCGCAGCAATCCGCCGGCCCCGCCGAAGGATGAGCGCGTACTGCCGGCTGCCCGCTGGCGTACCGTGGGTTCGATCCGCCGCTACATCCTGCTGGTGCTGATGCTCGGCCAGACCATCGTGGCCGGCTGGTACATGAAAGGCATCATGCCGTACCAGGGTTGGTCGCTGGTGGACTTCGACGAAATCCGCAACCAGACCCTGCTGCAAACCGCCACCCAGGTACTGCCCTACGCCCTGCAAACCAGCATCCTGATCATGTTCGGGATTTTGTTCTGCTGGGTTTCGGCCGGTTTCTGGACCGCATTGATGGGCTTCCTGGAACTGCTGACCGGCCACGATAAATACCGGATCTCCGGTAAAAGTGCCGGTGACGAGCCGATTCCGAAGGATGCCCGCACCGCGCTGGTGATGCCGATCTGCAACGAAGACGTGCCCCGGGTATTCGCCGGCTTGCGCGCGACCTTCGAGTCGGTGGCCGCCACGGGTGACCTGGACCGCTTCGACTTCTTCGTGCTCAGTGACAGTAACGAAGCCGACATCTGCATCGCCGAGCAGCAAGCCTGGCTCGATGTGTGCCGCGAAGCCGGTGGTTTCGGCAAGATCTTCTATCGCCGTCGTCGCCGTCGCGTAAAACGCAAGAGCGGCAACCTCGACGACTTCTGCCGTCGCTGGGGCGGTGATTACAAGTACATGGTGGTGCTCGACGCCGACAGCGTGATGAGCGGCGAATGCCTGACCAGCCTGGTACGCCTGATGGAAGCTACGCCGGATGCCGGGATCATCCAGACCGCGCCGCGTGCGTCGGGCATGGACACCCTGTATGCGCGCATGCAGCAGTTCGCCACCCGCGTATACGGCCCGCTGTTCACCGCCGGCCTGCACTTCTGGCAGTTGGGTGAATCCCACTACTGGGGCCACAACGCGATCATCCGCATGAAGCCGTTCATCGAGCACTGCGCCCTGGCGCCGTTGCCGGGCAAAGGCGCGTTCGCCGGTTCCATCCTGTCCCACGACTTCGTCGAAGCCGCGCTGATGCGCCGTGCCGGCTGGGGCGTGTGGATCGCCTACGACTTGCCGGGCAGCTATGAAGAACTGCCGCCGAACCTGCTGGACGAACTCAAGCGTGACCGTCGGTGGTGCCACGGCAACCTGATGAACTTCCGCCTGTTCCTGGTAAAAGGCATGCACCCGGTGCACCGCGCGGTGTTCCTTACCGGTGTGATGTCTTACCTGTCGGCGCCGTTGTGGTTCCTGTTCCTGGTGCTATCCACGGCGCTGCTGGCGGTGAACACGTTGATGGAGCCGCAATACTTCATGGCGCCACGCCAGCTGTACCCGCTGTGGCCGCAATGGCATCCGGACAAGGCGGTGGCACTGTTCTCCACCACCATCGTGCTGCTGTTCCTGCCCAAACTGCTGAGCATCATCCTGATCTGGGCAAAGGGCGCGAAAGAGTTCGGTGGCAAGTTCAAGGTGACCTTGTCGATGCTGCTGGAGATGCTGTTCTCCATGCTGCTGGCGCCGGTACGGATGATCTTCCACACCCGTTTCGTGCTGGCCGCGTTCCTCGGCTGGGCCGCGACCTGGAATTCGCCGCAGCGTGACGACGACTCCACCCCCTGGAGCGAGGCGGTCAAGCGCCACGGTCCGCAAACCGTGCTGGGTTTCCTGTGGGCGCTGCTGGTGGTGTGGTTGAACCCGAGCTTCCTGTGGTGGCTGGTGCCTATCGTGGGTTCGCTGATGCTGTCGATCCCGGTGTCGGTGATTTCCAGCCGCGTCGGGCTGGGCCTCAAGTCCCGCGATGAGAGCCTGTTCCTGATCCCCGAGGAATACAATCCGCCGCAGGCGCTGTTGTCCACCGACAAGTACACCCACGAAAACCGCTGGCACGCGTTGAACGATGGCTTCGTGCGCTCGGTGGTCGACCCGCAGCAGAACGCCCTGGCCTGTGCCCTGGCGACCTCGCGTCACGGTCAGGCCGAGCCGATCGAGTACCTGCGTACCGAACGTGTGCGTCACGCGTTGAAAGTCGGCCCCGCCGGCCTCAACAACGGCGAGCGCCTGGCCTTGCTCAGCGACCCGGTGGCCCTGGCCCGTCTGCACGAGCAGGTGTGGGGCGAGGGGCATGCCGAGTGGCTTGCCGCGTGGCGTGATTCGGTGAAAGCCGATCCGCATGCGCCGTTGCTGCCGCTGCAACCGCTGTCGTCCCAGGCTCAACCGGCCTGATTCAGACGCCCCCGAGGGTTCTCCTCGGGGGCGCTTCAAGCGCTGGTCCTACAGCGTTTTTCTCTCCTTCCCTGTTGCGCTAACCCACTGTTATTTCGAAACAAAAGACCTTTGTTCGACGCGTATTGCCGTGCCCGTGGCTGCGTTAGCATCGCCCCCGAATTGAACGTGGCAACAGGGGGACTCATGATCAAACGCTATGGTGCGGCGCTGCTGATAAGCGTTGTCGCAGTGATTCACATCGGTCTGGTACAGGCGGGCGCAATCGACGACGCTGTCCGGCGCGGCGTGCTGAAAGTCGGCACCACGCCCACTTATGTGCCTTTTGAAATGACTGACCGGCACGGGCGTATCGTGGGTTTTGAAATCGACCTGCTCCAGGCGATGAGCGACGCTTTGGGTATCGAGCTGGAGCTGGTCGCAGTGCCTTACACCGAGCTGTTGCCTGGCTTGCAGGCGAAGCAGTTCGACCTGATTGGCAGCGGCATGACCGTCACCGCCGAACGTAACCTGAAGCTGAATTTCAGCGACTCGTTCATCGTGGTGGGCCAGACCGTGCTGCTGCACCCCAGCCTGGCAGGCAAGGTCACCAGCGTCGAAGAGCTCGATGACGCCAGCTATCGCGTCACCGCCAACACGGGCACTACGGGAGAGGCCGCGGCGCGGCGTTTTCTCGGCGCCGCGCGCTTGACCACCTTCGCCACCCCGGAAGAAGGGGTCCGTCAGGTGGTGGAAGGCAAGGCCGATGCCTTCATCCATGATGCGCCCTACAACCTGATCGCCATGGCGCGGCCCGAAAACCATGCGCTGCTGTTGTTGGAACAGCCGTTCACCTTCGAGCCCCTGGCGTTTGGCCTGAAAAAAGGCGATTTCGACAGCATCAACTGGATCAACCACTTTCTTAACCAGGTGGCCCAGGATGGCACCTACGATCGGCTGCACGACAAGTGGTTCAAAGACACCGACTGGATGGCTGAAATCGACTCGAAGTCATAACTGCTTACACATCAATCGATTGCGAGCGCGGGGTGCTGAAGTGTCTATCCACGTGGTTTGCTGCACCGTTGTGGGGCTTTTCCGACATACGCTGACAACAATTACCCGTGAAACCTTTGTGACGGCTGGCGAGTGGGTTAGGATCGCACCCCGAAATGGTGCAGCCCTTCTAGCGCGCCAGCCTCACAAGAATCGTTCAGGGGACTTGATGATGAAAAAGTATCTTTCGATGCTGCTGCTCGGCGTTACCGCGCTGGTGGCCGCCAATGCAGCCCAGGCCGGTGCCATCGATGATGCGGTCAAGCGCGGCACGCTGAAAGTCGGCATGGACCCGACCTACATGCCGTTCGAAATGACAGACAAGCGCGGTGAAATCATCGGTTTCGAAGTCGACATCCTCAAGGCCATGGCCAAGTCCATGGGCGTCAAGCTGGAGCTGGTGTCCACCGGCTACGACGGCATCATCCCGGCCTTCCTGACCGGCAAGTTCGACATGATCGGCAGCGGCATGACCCTGACCCAGGAACGCAACCTGCGCCTGAACTTCAGCGAACCCTTCATCGTGGTGGGTCAGACCCTGCTGATTCGCAAGGACCTGGAAGGCACCATCAAGTCCTACAAGGATTTGAACGACGAGAAATACCGCCTCACGTCCAAGCTCGGCACCACCGGTGAGATGGTCGCCAAAAAGCTGATCTCCAAAGCCAGGTACCACGGTTACGACAACGAACAGGAAGGCGTGCTGGACGTGGTCAACGGCAAGGCCGATGCCTTCGTGTATGACGCGCCGTACAACGTGGTGGCCGAGAAAAAAGTCGGCAACGGCAAGCTGGTGTTCCTGGAAGAACCCTTCACCTTCGAGCCTTTGGCGTTCGGTTTGAAGAAGGGCGACTACGACAGCATCAACTTCATCAACAACTTCCTGCACCAGATCCGCAACGACGGCACCTACGATCGCATCCATGACAAGTGGTTCAAGAGCTCCGAGTGGCTCAAGGACATGGAATAAGGCTTTAGACCGAGTTGCCTGTATCGCAGGCAAGCCAGCTCCCACCTTTGACGGTGTTCACAAATCAAAATGTGGGAGCGGCGGTGCGACGATTCGACTTGCCCGCGATGGCGGCCTCACAGGCAACACAAATCCCGGAATTTGAAATGAAACAGAAAAAAGCCCAATGGCCCTGGCACCTGCTGACGGTGGTCGTGCTGGTCGGCCTGGCCGGCGCGTTGTACTACGCCACCTCGCTGATGTCCTACGAGTGGCGCTGGAACCGTGTACCGCAATACTTCGCCTATCAGGCCGAAACCTCCCAGCGTGCGGCGGATATCTCCACCGTGGTGGAGCTGGTACGCAAGGGCGATGTGGCTGAAGTGACGCTGCGCAACGACGCAGGCGCCGAGCAGAAACTGACTGTCGCCGACAACAGCCTGCAAGTAGCGCGCGGTGATGATGTGGCCGAAGGCGATGTGGTCGGAGTCACCCGCCATTGGGCTTTGGGTCCGTTGATGTGGGGTTTGTGGACCACGCTGTGGTTGTCGGTGGTGTCCGGAATTCTGGGCCTGGTGATCGGGCTGGCGACCGGTTTGTGCCGGCTGTCCAGCAACCCGACCCTGCGGGATCTGTCGACGATCTATGTCGAACTGGTACGCGGCACGCCGCTGTTGGTGCAGATCTTCATTTTCTATTTCTTTATCGGCACGGTACTCAACCTGTCCCGGGAATTTGCCGGGATCGCTGCGCTGTCGCTGTTTACCGGCGCCTACGTGGCGGAAATCGTCCGCGCCGGCGTGCAGTCCATCGCCCGTGGCCAGAACGAAGCCGCGCGCTCCCTGGGCCTGAGCGCGAGCCAGTCGATGCGCCATGTGGTACTGCCGCAGGCGTTCAAACGGGTACTGCCGCCGCTGGCCGGGCAATTCATCAGCCTGGTGAAGGACACATCGCTGGTCTCGGTGATCGCCATCACCGAACTGCTCAAGAGCGGCCGCGAGGTGATCACCACCTCGTTCTCGCCGTTCGAAATCCTGTTCTGCGTCGCAGGCCTGTACCTGCTGATCAACCTGCCGCTGTCGAAAATGGCCAGCCGGCTTGAGCGGAGGCTCGCGCAAAGTGATTGAAGTTCGCGATCTGGTAAAAGTCTTCGATACCCGTGGCCAGGTGGTGCGCGCGGTGGACCACGTCAGTACCCAGGTGGCCAAGGGCGAAGTGCTGGTGGTAATCGGCCCGTCCGGCTCCGGCAAGTCGACCTTCCTGCGCTGCCTCAACGGCCTGGAGACCTTCGATGCAGGCTCTGTGAGCATCGACGGACTGCAACTGGCCGACCCGAAAACCGACGTGAACGCCTACCGCCGTGAAGTCGGCATGGTGTTCCAGCACTTCAACCTGTTCCCCCACATGACCGTGCTGGAGAACCTGTGCCTGGCGCAGAAAGTCGTGCGCAAGCGTGGCAAGCAAGAGCGTGAAGCCAAGGCCCTGGCGCTGCTGGAAAAGGTCGGTATCGCACAAAAAGCCCATGAGTTTCCGTCACGCCTGTCCGGCGGCCAGCAACAGCGGGTCGCCATTGCCCGAGCGCTGGCGATGGAACCCAAGGTCATGCTGTTCGATGAGCCCACCTCGGCCCTGGATCCGGAAATGGTCGGCGAAGTGCTCGACGTGATGAAGACCCTGGCCCTGGAAGGCATGACCATGGTCTGCGTTACCCACGAAATGGGCTTTGCCCGGGAAGTGGCGGACCGGGTGCTGTTTTTCGATCACGGCAAGCTGTTGGAGGACGCCGCCCCGGCCGAGTTCTTCGATGCCCCCAAGGACCTCCGAGCCCAGGCGTTTCTGCGACAGGTGCTGTAACGGGCGCGCCGCAGATTTGTAACCGTCACAACCTGAACCGGCCCACCAATGCCTGCAAATCCAGGCTCAGCTTCGTCAGTTGAACACTGGCCGCCGCCGTTTCCTCACTGGCGGCGGCGTTCTGTTCGGACACATCGCGCACTTTCCAGACACTGCGATTGATTTCCTCGGCGACGGCGCTTTGTTCTTCGGCTGCGGCAGCAATCTGCGGGTTCATCTCCTGGATGATGGCCACGGTGCGGGCGATGGTGGCCAGCGCCTCGCCGGCATCACGTGTCAGGTCGACACTGTCGTCCGTCAGGCTGCGGCTGCTGTCCAGGATATCCGCCACTTGCCGGGTGCCGTCGTGCAGGCCCTGGATCAGGCTTTCGATTTCCTCGGCCGACTCCTGGGTGCGCAGGGCCAGGCTGCGGACTTCTGCAGCGACCACCGCAAAGCCTTCGCCGGCATTGCCCGCGCGTGAAGCTTCAATGGCGGCGTTGAGGGCCAGCAGGTTGGTTTGTCGGGATACCGACTTGATCACGTCCAGCACACTGCCGATTTTCTGGCTCTCCTGACGCAGCGCCAGCATCGCGCGCCCCGAAAGTGCCATTTCGTCAGCCAGCTGGCCGATCTGTTCGACCACCTGTGCGACCACCTTGTCGCCGGCGCTGGCCTGCACGTCGGCTTCGTTCGCTGCCACGGAGGCGTGCTCGGCATGTCGCGCTACCTCCTGCGCGGTGGCGAGCATTTCCGTCATGGCCGTGGCCACAAGGTCGGTTTCCTCTTTCTGATGGGCGATCCCGGCGCGCGCCTGTTCGGTGACGGTCGACAATTGGGTGGCGGCGCTGGCGATCTGCCGGGCACTGTCGTCGATGCCACCGATCAAGTGGCGCAGGTTTTGGGTCATCTGCGCGATGCTTTGATGCAATTGGCCCAGCTCGTCACGCCGTTCTACTTGGGGCGTATGGCTCAAGTCGCCCTTGGCGATACGGTTGGCGCTGGCCAGCGCCTTGCGCAACGGGCGCACAATCTGCCCGGCAATCCACCAGGCGGCCAGACTGCCGAGCAACAGGGCTGCCAGGGTCACGCCTACCAATAGAATGCGGGTCTGGTCGGCCTCCTGGTCACGCGCACGAATCTGGCCCTGGCTCAGTTGGTCGCTGTGTTCGAGCAATTGGTTAAGCTGTTGTTCGAAACGGTTCTGCGTCGTCTCTGTGGTGAGTTGCGCGTCCTTGAGGCGGATAAGCTGCGCGCGGTAGTTCGCCAGATCGGTCTGGAGCAACGTGGAGTCGACGGGCAGCGCGGTAACGGTCGCCTGCGCGATGTCCAGCGCGCCCAGGGCCTGGCTGACGGCCTGGGCGTAGGCTTGCGGAGACTCGGCTGACCAGGCGGGACTCTGGGCGTTCTTTTCGGCGTCGGCGATGGCCTGGCGTAGATCCTCGATGGCATCCAGGGCTTGCTGGTCTTGCTGGTCAGGCAGCTCGCTGGCCAGTTGGGCCAGGGTGTCCCCCGCCTGGAGCGCGGTCTTTTTCAAGGGGCTGCGCGCGGTTTCCCGGCGATCGATCAGGGGCGGCAGCTCGATCAACGTCGCTTTGAATCGATCGACCAGACGGGTCGCGTCCTGAAGTCGCTGCACATCGGCGGGCGCTTTCAGCGTGCGCGACAGGGTGGCGAGGTGCTGGTCGAGGGTCCTGATCTGGGTGGCCATTTTGCCAAGACTGGCGGTGTCGGTGAGTACGCGGTACACGATGCGATCCGCGCGCATCGCCTGTGCGGCGATGGACAGTTGCCCCAGGGCCGTCAGGTTGCTCGAGCGCTGGAGTGCAGCGTTGAGGGCTTGCCAGCCGGTGCCGGCGATCATCAGGCAGAGCACAAGCACCTGGCCAAAACCCAGGGCCAGCTTGAGTGTGACGCTGGCATTGCCCAGCAGGCGGGTCAGCCGACGAAACATGGGAAATCTCCAAATCAGTGATAGCGTTTTGCAACAGTGCAAACGCTAAAGTGATTCGGAGGCGAACGGGGGAATGGCCGGATGATAAACGCGTAGGACGTTTCATAAGTTGCGCGACGACGACTTTCGTCGTCGCCGCCAGCAAGCATCGTCAGATGCGGAAACGGCCCACCAGGGTTTGCAGGTAATTGCCCAGGCGCGCCAACTCGACACTGGACGCGGCGGTCTCTTCGCTGGCCGAAGAGGTCTGTTCCGACACATCCCGCACGTTCAGGACGCTGCGGTTGATCTCTTCGGCCACGGCGCTTTGTTGCTCGGCGGCGGTGGCGATCTGCGAGTTCATCGCCTGGATGGTCGAGACCGTGCGGGTGATGCTGCCCAGCGCGTTGCCGGCCCGCCGGGTCAGTTCGACGCTGCTGTCGGTGAGTTCGCGGCTGTTGTCCATGATCGTGGCCACCTGCTGGGTGCCGCTTTGCAGGCCAACGATCAGCTCTTCAATCTCTTCAGTGGACTTCTGGGTACGCTGGGCCAGGCTGCGCACTTCGTCCGCCACCACGGCGAAGCCACGCCCGGCTTCACCGGCGCGCGCGGCTTCAATCGCGGCGTTGAGGGCCAGCAGGTTGGTTTGCTGGGCCACGGACTTGATCACATCGAGCACGCTGCCGATCTTGTCGCTTTCGCGCTTGAGTTCGCCCATGGCGGCAGTGGAGTTGCCGACCTCGGTGGCCAGGCGCTCGATCTGCGCGATGGCTTCGCCAACCACCTTGTCACCTTCGCGCGCCTGCTGGTCAGCGGCCACTGCGGCTTCGGAGGCTTCTTCGGCGTTGCGTGCCACTTCCTGCACGGTGGCGGCCATTTCGTTCATGGCGGTGGCGACCTGGTCGGTTTCCACCTTCTGGCTGCTGACCCCGGCGCTGGTCTGTTCGGTTACGGCCGACAATTGTTCGGCGGCGCTGGCAATTTGAGTGACACCGTCGCTGATGCCGCCGATCAGTTCGCGCAGGCCCACGGTCATGCGCTGCATGGCGCGTTGCAACTGCCCGAGTTCATCCTGGCGGGCTGATTCGAGGTTATGGCTCAAATCGCCGGAGGCTACCCGCTCAGCCACGGTGAGGGTCTGGTTCAACGGGAGGATGATCTGACGAGTGATGGCCCAAGCGGCGACCAGGCCGAAGATCAGCGCCAGCACGGTAGCCAGCAGCAAGAGTTGCTTGGCTTGCGCGGCGTCGGTGTCACGCACCTGGGTTTGGGAGGTGGTCAGTTTGTCGCTGTTGCCCAGCAGGATATCGCCCTGGGCTTTCATGGTTTGCAGGGCGGCAGCGCTTGCCACTTGGGAGTCACGGTACTGGCTGACGGCGGCGCGATAGGCTTGCAGCGAGGTGCTGGCTTCTTGCAGGTTGGCCTGGAAGGGCGCCGGCAATTGGCCCTCAAGCTCGGTGATTTTCTTCAGGGCATTGTCGATGGCATCCAGGGCGGGCTGCTCGGCGTCGGTCTTGCCGCTGTAGGTGTAGCCGCGCACCTGGAAGCGCGCTTGCTGGATCAGCTTGCTCAGGTCGACCACGCTGTTGAACTGGGTGACGCTGTCACCTTGCAGCAGGTTTTTTTCGATTTCGTTGGTCTTGGCCACGGCGTTGTCGGCGGTGTCGCCGAGTTTGCTGCGCGCGCCTTCACGCTTGAGTCCGGCCTGGACCATGGCGCCGAAGGCTTTTTTGTATTGCCCCAAAGCCTCCTGCTGCTGTTCCACCAGGGCCTTGTCATCGGGCTGCTCGATCAGCTCGGCGGCTTTTTTCAGGCCGCTGTCCAGTTGTGCGAGGAGGTTGTTCACCGCGTCGGTGCCTTGTTCGCCACGGCGCATTTCGAAGTCCAGGCGCGCCAGGCGCAGGTCGCGGGTCAGGCTGTTGAGGCT
Source organism: Pseudomonas sp. SDO524_S393 (assembly GCF_054071875.1). NCBI lineage: Bacteria > Pseudomonadati > Pseudomonadota > Gammaproteobacteria > Pseudomonadales > Pseudomonadaceae > Pseudomonas > Pseudomonas sp. SDO524_S393. The sequence continues at coordinate 73,699 of NZ_JBSVVZ010000023.1, forward strand.
GGAGATGTACCCCAGCTTGTCGCCCCGGCTGATCACATCGCCCAGGCCGGTCCAGCCAGTGGACGTGATCAACAGCGTCAGCAACAGGACCAGGCCGAACCCCAGGCCCAGCTTGGTTTTGACGCTGACATTCCCCAGCTTTTCGGCTAACCAACGATACATGCGGCGAACTCCCCTGAAACAAGGCTTGGACTTATTCAAAGGCTATCGGCAGCGTAGGCTGGTTCTGTAGGAGCAAGGTCGAATGTCGGTGAGGGTTTGTGTGGTGAGCGGGGCAAGCCCGCTCACTACAAAAAGCCCTTCCATCCGGCTTAACTAGGGCTAGAACAAGCGGGCGAGCAGGGCGGTGACGGCGGTTTCGACGCGCAGGATGCGTGCGCCGAGTTGGACCGGCTGCAACCCGGCCTTGACCAGCAGGTCGACCTCGTAGGGGATCCAGCCGCCTTCCGGGCCAATGGCCAGGGTTACCGGCTCATCCAGCCCGCGCGGGCAGGGCGGGTAATCACCGGGGTGGCCGATCAGGCCCAGGGTGCCCTCGGTCATCGCCGGCAGACGGTCTTCGACAAACGGCTTGAAGCGTTTCTCGATGATGATTTCCGGCAGCACCGTGTCCCGTGCCTGCTCCAGGCCGAGGATCAGTTGCTCGCGGACCGCCTCGGGCTCCAGGAACGGGGTTTGCCAGAAGCTCTTTTCCACCCGATAGCTGTTGACCAACACTATGCGGGGCACGCCCATGGCGGCTACGGTCTGCAGCACCCGACGCAGCATCTTCGGCCGCGGCAGGGCCAGCAGCAGGGTCAGGGGCAGCTTGGCCGGCGGCGGTTGGTCGAAGCTGACTTGCAGCTCGGCTTCGCGGGCTTCCAGCCGCACGAGTTGCGCCGTGCCCATCAGCCCATCGATGCGGCCTACGCGCAGGCTGTCGCCCACCGCCGCGCGGTGGACGTCCTGCATATGTACCAGTCGGCGATCACGCAGGATCACGCGGTCGGCCGCGATAAAGTCGGCCTCTTCCAGCAGCAGCAGGTTCACGGCTGGGTCGCTGGCGGCTGGTCGTCGTCGGCGGGTTGGTCATCCGGATGTTCGCCGCGCTTGCTGATCAGGCCGCTGAACAGGATGCCGATCTCGAACAGCATCCACATGGGCACAGCCAGCAGGGTCTGGGAGAAGATGTCCGGCGGCGTGAGGATCATGCCGACCACAAAGCAGCCGATGATCACGTACGGACGGATCTTCTTCAGGTACTTCACGTCGACCACGCCGATCCACACCAGCAGCACCACCGCCACCGGGATCTCGAAGGCCACGCCGAAGGCGAAGAACAGCGTCATCACGAAGTCGAGGTAGCTGGTGATGTCGGTCATCATCTCCACGCCGGCCGGGGTGGCGGCGGCGAAGAATTTGAAGATCAGCGGGAACACCAGAAAGTAGGCGAACGCCATGCCGGTGTAGAACAGCAGGATGCTCGACACCAGCAGCGGCACGGCGATGCGCTTCTCGTGCTTGTACAGGCCCGGTGCGATAAAGCCCCAGATCTGGTGCAGGATCACCGGGATCGCCAGGAACAGCGAGACCATCATGGTCAGCTTCAGCGGCGTGAGGAACGGCGACGACACGTCGGTGGCGATCATCGTCGCGCCGGCTGGCAGATACTGGCGCAGCGGCGTGGAGACGAAGGTGTAGATCTGCTGGGTGAAGGCGAACAGCCCGGCAAAGATGATGAAGATCGCCGCTACGCAACGCAGCAGGCGGGTGCGCAGCTCGGTGAGGTGCGAGACCAGCGGCATGTGCTGGTCGTTTTCCGGTTTATCAGCGCTCATGGGGCTCGCGGCGGCAATGTAGGGTCATGGGGTGCGGGCGACGCAGCGGGCGTCGGCGCAGGCTCGGTGGGCGTTGCGGGGGCCACGGGAGCGGCTTCGACCGCCGGCGCGATGCTGTTTTCGGTCACAGGCTCCGCCGGTTTGGCAGGCTCCTGCACCGGCGACAGAATCTTGCGCGCCTCTTGCTCCAACGACAGGATGTGTTCGTTGTGCAATTGCCGACGAATCTCGTCGGCGCCGATTTCCCGTTCAACTTCCTGTTTGATGGCGTTGAAACTGCGTTTCAGGCGCCCGATCCACAGGCCGGCCGTGCGTGCGGCACCGGGCAGGCGTTCCGGCCCGAGTACCAGCAGGGCCACCAGGCCGACGAGGAGCAGTTCAGAGAAGCTGATACCAAACATTAGTCAGTGCTCACGAGTCTTTGCGGGTCGGCTCTTCGACTTTTTCAGCCTGCACATCGAAGGTACGACGTTCGGTGATCGGCTGAGTGGCCTGCGGGTGTACAGGCTGGGCCGGCGGTACCGGGTTGGCAGCTGGATCGGCGGGTTTTTCGTCGTCGTTCATGGCCTTGCGAAAGCCCTTGATCGACTCACCCACGTCGGTGCCGAGGTTTTTCAGCTTCTTGGTCCCGAACACCAGGACCACCACCACCAGAATGACGATCCAGTGTTTCCAGTCAAAAATGCCCATGCTGCAGTTCCTCTGTAATAGTTATTCAGGCGGACGGGCGCGAGGCCTTTTCGGCATGCCCTGACAATCCGAAGCGACGGTCCAGTTCATCCAGCACGGCCTGCGGATGCTGCCCCAGTTGGGCGAGCATGACCAGGCTGTGGAACCACAAGTCGGCGGTTTCGTAGATCACATCGCTGCAGTCGCCGCTGAGCTGCGCATCCTTGGCCGCGATGATGGTCTCGACGGATTCTTCGCCGAGCTTTTCCAGAATCTTGTTCAAACCCTTGTGGTACAGGCTGGCGACGTAGGAGCTGTCCGCGTCCGCGCCTTTGCGTTCTTCCAGCACCTGGGCCACGCGGTTGAGGGTATCGCTCATGTTCAGTGTCCTGCCGAGTAGATGGCGTGCGGGTCTTTGAGCACCGGCTCGACGGTCTTCCATTCGCCGTTCTCGAACACGCGGTAGAAGCAGCTGTGGCGACCGGTGTGACAGGCGATGTCGCCGATCTGCTCGACCTTGAGGATCACCACATCGGCGTCGCAGTCGATGCGCATCTCGTGCAGGGTCTGCACATGCCCGGACTCTTCACCCTTGCGCCACAGTTTGCCACGGGAACGTGACCAGTAAATGGCCCGCTGCTCAGCGGCAGTCAGGCTCAGGGCCTCGCGGTTCATCCAGGCCATCATCAGCACGCGCCCGGTTTTGTAGTCCTGGGCAATGGCCGGCACCAGGCCGTCACTGTCCCACTTGATCTCGTCCAGCCAGTCTTTCATGTTCGGCTCCGGCAATTTGCGACAGTGTATAACCGGATTGGCTATCGACGCACGATCAGATAAACACCCACGGCGACCATGATCCCGGCCGGCCAGTGGCCCAACGTATTCAGCGGCCCGCCAAGGGCCAGCACTGCCCCGCCGACCAGGTGCGCAGCGCCCAGCAGGCGCAGGAACCAGTCGTCCTTGCGGCGTTGCCATGGCGGTGGCGGGTCCTGGGCGTGGGGCTGGGACATGCGCTCCAGCAAGTCGCGTGTCATGTTGGCCAGGTGCGGCAACTGTTCGAACTGGCTGTGCAGGTTGCCCAGCAAGGTTTTCGGGCTGACCCGCTCACGCATCCAGCGTTCCAGGAACGGCTGGGCGGTGTTCCACAGGTCGAGGTCCGGGTACAACTGACGGCCCAGGCCTTCGATATTGAGCAGGGTTTTCTGCAGCAGAACCAACTGCGGCTGCACTTCCATATTGAAGCGCCGCGCGGTCTGGAACAGGCGCATCAGCACCTGGCCGAAGGAAATATCTTTTAACGGTTTTTCGAAGATCGGCTCGCACACGGTACGGATCGCCGCTTCGAACTCATTGAGCTTGGTTTCTGCCGGCACCCAGCCCGAGTCGATATGCAACTGCGCCACGCGGCGGTAGTCGCGTTTGAAGAATGCGAACAGGTTGCGCGCCAGGTAGTCCTGGTCTTCCGGGGTCAGGCTGCCGACGATGCCGCAGTCGATGGCAATGTACTGCGGGCTCCATGGGCTGACGGTGCTGACGAAGATGTTGCCCGGGTGCATGTCGGCGTGGAAGAAGCTGTCGCGGAACACCTGGGTAAAGAAGATCTCCACGCCGCGTTCGGCGAGCATCTTCATGTCGGTGCGCTGGTCGGCCAGGGTCGCCAGGTCGGTGACCTGCACGCCGTAGATGCGCTCCATCACCAGCACCTTGGGGCGGCACCAGTCCCAATAAACCTGTGGCACGTACAGCAGCGGCGAGCCTTCGAAGTTGCGTCGCAGCTGACTGGCGTTGGCCGCTTCGCGCAGCAGGTCGAGTTCGTCGTAGATGGTTTTTTCGTAGTCGGCGACCACGTCCACCGGGTGCAGCAAGCGTGCATCGGCGGAGAAGCGTTCGGCGGCGCGGGCGAGGATGAACAGCCACGCCAGGTCCTGGCCGATGATCGGCTTGAGGCCCGGGCGAATCACCTTGACCACCACCTCTTCGCCGCTCTTGAGCTGCGCCGCGTGCACTTGCGCGACCGACGCGGAGGCCAGTGGCTCGATGTCGAAGCGGCTGAACACCTCGCTGATGGGCTTGCCCAACTGTTCTTCGATCAGCTTGACCGACTGCTGGGAGTCGAACGGCGGCACGCGGTCCTGTAACAGCATCAGCTCGTCGGCGATGTCTTCGGGCAACAGGTCGCGGCGGGTCGAAAGGATCTGTCCGAACTTGATGAAAATCGGCCCCAGGTCCTGCAACGCCAGGCGCAAGCGCGCGCCACGGCTGAGTTCCAGCCGTTTGCGCGGCAGCCAGCGCCATGGCAGTACGTAGCGCACCGCCAGCAGGAACCATGGCAGGGGCAAGGCAAACAGCAAGTCATCGAGGCGGTAGCGGATTACGACGCGCTGGATTCGGAACAAACGGCGGACGGCGAGCAGCTTCATGCGTTATCGCTTGGCTCAAGGGAACGGCTCAGGCGCTCGAAGCGGGCCTCGAGGCGTTCCAGGTCGATTTTGGCCTTGTCGAGCTCACGAAAGCGCGCTTGCGCTTCCCGCTGCCCGACCAGGGTGCGCGATTCTTCGCTCAGGTATTCGGCGAGGTTCTGGTTGAGGCTGGCGAACCCTTGTTGGTACCAGCGCGTGCGGCTGCGCAGGTGCCCGCTGATCAACTGGGTGGCCACCGGACCGATCCAGCGCGACAGTTCGTATTCCCAGTCCAGTTCCAGGTCTTGCAGTACGGCGGCCAAGTCCATCAGCACCGAACTGTCCCCTTCGAGTTCCACTTCGGCGCTGTGCAGAATGGCGGTCTTGTTGCGGCTCAGGGCCAAGTGCAACAGGGTGGAGGCCGGTGCACGCAGTGTGCAGTCGGCATCGGCGGCCCAGTGGGTCGCAAGCAGCAGGCCTTCGTCGCTGGGCAGGATAAACAGCTGCAGGGCGGGGCTGCGGCAGTCCACGGCAATGATCTTGCCGTTGAGGTGCGCGAGCCGCGCCAGGGCGGTGCTGTCCAGGCGCAGTACACGGTTGAGGCCGTGTTCGACGCTGGCGAGGAGGCCTGCGAGCAGCATCAGGGCTTGATGCCGCGGTGCAGGGCGACGATGCCCGACGTCATGTTGTGGTAGGTCACGCGGTCGAAACCGGCTTCTACCATCATCGACTTCAGGGTTTCCTGGTCGGGGTGCATGCGGATCGATTCGGCCAGGTAGCGGTAGCTGTCGGCGTCATTGAGTACCAGTTTGCCCACCAGTGGCATGAAGGCGAACGAATAGGTGTCGTAGACCTTGGACATCACCGCGTTGGTGGGCTTGGAGAACTCCAGCACCAGCAGGCGGCCACCCGGTTTGAGCACGCGCAGCATCGAGCGGATCGCGTCTTCCTTGTGGGTGACATTGCGCAGGCCGAAGGCGATGGTCACGCAGTCGAAATGATTGTCCGGGAACGGCAGCTTTTCGGCGTCGGCCTGGACGAACTCGATATTGCCCGCCACGCCTTTGTCCAGCAGGCGATCGCGACCGACCTTGAGCATCGAGCTGTTGATGTCGGCCAGTACCACCTGGCCAGTGGGGCCGACGAGCTTGGAGAACTTGGCCGCGAGGTCGCCGGTACCGCCGGCGATGTCCAACACCCGGTTGCCGGCACGCACGCCCGACAGCTCGATGGTGAAGCGCTTCCACAGGCGGTGCATGCCGCCGGAGAGCACGTCGTTCATCAGGTCGTACTTGGCGGCTACGGAGTGGAACACCTCAGCGACTTTTTCCGCTTTCTGGCTTTCCGGTACGTTCTTGAAGCCGAAGTGAGTGGTGGGTTCGGCATCGCTGCCTTTGCGCTGATCAGTCATATCGCTGTCACCAAAAGAGAATGCGGGACATGATAATCCCCAAGGCCTGCTTTGTCTTGGCAAGGCTTGTCTGTAGTGAGCGGGCTTGCCCGCGTCGGGTGGCGAAGCCGCCCCAAAACCAGGCACCTCGGTCTTTCTGAAACACTGCGGCGTCCTTGTTGGGGCGGCTTCGCCACCCGGCGCGGGGCAAGCCCGCTCACTACAGGTATATGAGGCGTATGGGTAAGATAGGCGGCGACCGAGACCTTTTGCCGCATGGAAGGTATCCATACCGTTATAAAAGAGGAGTCATTGCAATGGCCCGTATTACCGTTGAGCGTGCACATACCCTGGGCAAGGAAGGCGCGCGGGCAAAGGCCGAGAAGTTGGCGCACAAACTCCAGGAGCAATATGGCCTGGAGTCGTCGTGGTCCGGCGATACCCTCAACCTCAAGCGTTCGGGGGTTAAAGGCACGGTGCAAGTGGCACAGGATTCATTGCGTATCGATGTGGAACTGGGTCTGTTGATGTCGGCCATGAGTGGCACCATCAAGTCCGAAATCGAGAAGGCCCTGGATAAGGCGCTGGCCTGACCGAAGTGTTCTTAGGGTGCCGATTCTAATTTTTCATCCTACTTTGTGCCCAAGCCCTCAACTCCTGCGGGCGGTTCCTCCCCCCTTTCCTGCGTGAGGTGCACCATGGCCAAAGTTATTTTGAAGAAAAAAATCGATGTTCAGAGCAGCGCCCTGAGCGAGGTTAAAAGCTATGCCCGCAAGATCTGGCTGGCAGGTCTGGGTGCCTACGCCAAGGTCGGCAGTGAGGGCGGCGAGTACTTCAAAGAGCTGGTTAAAGCCGGTCAACATGTTGAAAGTAAAGGCAAAAAAGTTGCAGTTGAACAACTTGAAGCCGCCAACAGTCAGATTGACCAAGTAAAGAGTAATGTCTCCAGCGTCAAAGGTCTGGTAGAAGTTCAATTGGATAAAGTTGAAAAAGCCTTTGACATGCGTGTTGCAAGTGCCTTGAATCGGATCGGCATTGCGTCTAAACATGACGTTGAGACACTCTCTGCTAAGCTCGAAGAGCTGACGGCATTGCTAGAACGTGTCGCGCGTAAACACTAAGGAGACATCGGGATGGCTGTTAAAAAGACTACTCAGAAAGAAGGCAGCTCGTGGGTCGGGGAAGTTGAAAAATATTCCCGTAAGATCTGGCTTGCTGGTTTAGGCGTGTACTCGAAGGTTAGCAGTGACGGCGGCAAATACTTCGAGACTTTGGTCAAGGACGGCGAAAAGGCCGAAAAGTTGACCAAGAGCACAGTTGGTAAAAAAGTTGAAGCGGCCAAGGCAACTGCCGGTTCCGCCAAGTCGAGCATTTCTGACACCTGGGGCAAGTTGGAAGAAACTTTCGACAAGCGCCTCAACAGTGCCATTTCGCGACTGGGCGTACCAAGCAAGGCAGAGCTGAAGACGCTGCACAGCAAGGTCGATACCCTGACCAAGCAAATCGAGAAACTCACCGGTGCCAAAGTGGCTCCGGCCAAAACCGCCGCCGCTAAACCGGCTGCCAAGCCAGCTGCTAAAACCGCAGCGGCCAAACCTGCAGCGAAGCCTGCGGCCAAGCCACTGGTTAAAGCTGCCGCCAAGCCGGCTGCGAAACCGGCTGCCAAGGCACCTGCCAAAGCAGCAGCGAAACCTGCCGCCAAGCCAGCGGCCAAAACTGCAGCTGCAAAACCGGCTGCCAAGCCTGCCGCTAAACCGGTCGCGGCTAAAGCCGCTGCCAAGCCGGCTGCAAAACCGGCCGCCAAAGCCGCCGCAAAACCGGCCGCCAAGCCAGCGGCTAAAACCGCAGCCGCAAAATCTGCTGCCAAGCCAGCCGCCAAGCCGGCTGCGGCAAAACCCGCTGCCAAACCTGCGGCCGCCAAGCCTGCGGCAAAACCAGCCGCCGCGAAGAAGCCCGCCGTAGCGAAAAAACCTGCAGCTGCCAAGCCAGCTGTTGCAGTCAAGCCTGCGACTGCAGCGCCAACCGCTTCCACAGCCAACTCGGTGTCTGCACCGACTCCGTCTGTGACCCCGACTGCAACGCCGGCAACCCCGACGCCATCCAGTCAGTCCTGATTTTTTCAGGAAACAAAAATGCCCGGCCTGTAAAGGTCGGGCATTTTTATTGGCACACTCTCAAGAAACCCTGGCTCCCACAGTTTTAATCGACTTCATCCAGATACTTCAGTGCAAACTTCTCGGTCGCCAGCCGCGCAGGTGGCTGCAAGTGCGGCGCCACCAGCATCATGATCTGGTAAACCACCACCCGTATCTCACCTTCGCGATCGAGAATCCGCTGGTAATCCAGGGAGAACAGCAGGGTCAGGGTGATCTGCTCCACCAGTTGCCCCAGTGCCTGGGTGCCGCTGACCAATTGCCCCGAGGTCTTCAATCGTGCCAACAGCGACGCCAGCGTACGCTTGAGTGCCGTCAGCAAGTTACGAATGCCTTTGGCCAGCTTCGGCAGACGCCCCGCCAGGTTCGACAGGTCCTGGAACAGAAACCGGTAATGGGCCATGCGCTCGACGATCAGATGCAGGAACAGCCAGTAATCCTCGGCTTCCAGTTGCGCGTCTGCCGGCGGATCGAGCAGCGGCGCCAGTTCGTTCTGGAAGCGCTCGAACAGCCCGAGCACCAAGGGCTCCTTGCCATGGAAGTGGTAGTAGAGGTTGCCGGGGCTGATCCCCATTTCATTGGCCACCTCCATGGTCGACACGTTCGGTTCGCCCTTCTGGTTGAACAACTGCAGGGCACATTCAAGGATACGGTCGCGGGTCTTCATCCAGTCTTCTTAATGTGATCGTTGAGCTCAGCGCACGCGCACATAAGTGCCGGGCGCCGCTTCCATCGGTGGGTAGTTCTGGTTGCCCAGGGCGGTAAGGGTTTCGCGTTGTACGCCGGAGCGCTGCTGGATCCACGCCAGCCATTGCGGCCACCAACTGCCCTCGACGTGGTTGGCGTCGTAGTACCAGGCGCGGGGGTCGCTGCTCAGCTTGGGGTTCTCGACGTAGTTGGCCTTGGGGTTGCCCGGCGGGTTGAGGATGCTCTGGATGTGCCCGCTGTTGGACAGCACGAAGCGCCGGTCGCCACCCAGCAGTTGGGTGGAGCGATACACCGCATCCCATGGTGTGATGTGGTCGTTGATACCGGCCACGCTGAAGCTGTCCACCGTGACTTTCTGCAAGTCGATGGGGGTGCCGCACACTTCCAGGCCGCCGGGATGGCTGAGCGGGTTGTGCTTGAAAAAGTCCAGCAGGTCGCCGTGCAGTGCTGCGGGCAGGCGCGTGTTGTCGTTGTTCCAGTAGAGGATGTCGAAGGCCGGCGGCTCCTTGCCCAACAGGTAGTTATTGATCCAGTAGTTCCAGATCAGGTCGTTGGGGCGCATCCAGGCGAAGACTTTGGCCATGTCGCGACCATCCAGTACGCCTTGCTGGTAGGAGCGGCGCTTGGCGGCTTCCAGGGTCTGTTCGTCGGCGAACAGGGTCGCGGGGCTGTCGATCTGGCTGTCCAACAGGCTTACCAGGTAACTGGCACTGGAGATGCGCCGCAATTGGCGCTTGGCCTGAAGGTGACCTTGCAGCGCCGCGATGGTCAGGCCGCCGGCGCAGGCGCCCATCAGGTTGACCTCACGGGCGCCAGTGATCGCCCGGCAGACGTTGAGCGCCTCTTCCAGTGCCGCAACGTAAGTGGACAGGCCCCATTCGCGATGGCGCACATCCGGGTTGCGCCAGCTGACCATAAAGGTCTGCAGGCCGTTCTTGAGGGCGTACTGCACAAAGCTGTTGGCCGGGCTCAGGTCGAAAATGTAGTACTTGTTGATTTGCGGCGGCACCACCAGCAGTGGCTTGGCGTACTGTTTTTCACTCATCGGCTTGTACTGGATCAGCTCCAGCAGCTCGTTGCGAAACACCACCGATCCCGGGGTGGTGGCGACGGTCTTGCCCACTTCGAAGGCATGTTTGCTCACTTGGCGGGGCAGGCCGTTGTTGTGCAGCAAGTCTTCGAACAGGTTGCTCACACCGCGCACCACGCTGTGGCCGCCGGAGTTGAGCAGTTCCTTGACCGCCAACGGGTTGAGCAAGGTGTTGGAGGGCGAGACGGCATCGTTGAGCAGGGAGAACGCAAAGTGCGCACGGGCGCGGTCGTCGGCATTCAGGGTGCTTTCGTCGATCCAGTGACGCGTTTGTTTCTGCCAGCTCAAATACGCTTGCAGGCTGCGTCGATACAAGGGGTTGAGCTGCCAGGTGGGGTCGCTGAAGCGGCTGTCGTGGGGGTTTGGCTGGTGCAGGGTTTCACCCAACAGTACGCGGCCCAACTGGCCGCCCAGGGCCAGGGCGTGACGGGCGGTGTGCACCGGGTTGCGCAAACCGTGGGCAGCGACACTGCGCAGGGTCGACAGCAAATCCCGGCCCCTGAGGCCTGTGATCGCGTTTTGCGCATTGATGAACGCGGCTGGGGTGGGCGCCGGGTTCGTCACGGGTCTTTCTCGCATGAGCCAACACTCCTTCGTCAAGCCATCAACAGGCACGCCAATTCAGAACCATAGCCGGTTCCTGGCAAGTTGCGCGGCGGTGCAGTCCTTACACCGCGGGGCGCGGGTGAATCACGGCGCGCAGGCGCTCCTCTTCGAGAAACTTCATGATGATCGGTGCAACGGCTTCGGCCCGGGTGATCAGGAAAAGGTGGCCGTCATCGATGATATGCAACTGCGCGTTGGGAATGCGCCAGGCCAGCATGCGCATGTTGATCAACGGGATCAGCGGGTCATCGTCCCCCGCCAGCACCAGGGTGGGCTGGCGGATCTTGTGCAGCCAGTGGATGCTGGTCCAGCCCAGCCCCGCGAACAGCTGCCAGTAGTAGCCCAGCTTGCCCGCCGAACGCACTTTACTGGCGTGTTCGGCGGCAAGCTTGGCGTCGCGGCGGAATGAACCGCCGTAAATCATCGGCGCAATGCGCACCACGTGGGAGGGCTGGATATAGCGCCGGGGGCTTGCCATCAGCCACAACACCTTCGGTTTGCCCGGTACCATCACGGCGCCAGCTGCGGTGGCGGCCAGGATCAACTTCTTGCAGCGCTCCGGGTAGTCATAGGCAAACTGCTGCGCCAGCGCACCGCCCCAGGACACCCCTACCGCGTTCACTTGGCCGTAATCGAGGTAGTCGAGCATGCGCGCGGTGAGCTTGGCCAGGCCGGGAAAGCGGTAGGGTCGACTGGGCGTCGACGAGCCACCCACGCCGGGCACATCGAAGGCGATCACTTCCAGGTCCGGATCCAGGGCCTGGACGAACGGAAACACCAGCTCAAGGTTGGCGCCGATGCCATTGAAGATCAGCAACGGTGTCAGATGAGGCTTGCCCGGGCGTACCGCCGTGCGGATGGTCTGGCCATCCAGGTCGATGGTACGGAAGATGAACGGTTGCGGCATGCTCAAGCCCTGTGAAGTGGTGCTATTTATCTGTAGGAACTCGGTCAATGTGGGAGCTGGCTTGCTTGCGATTGCATTCTGTCAGTCACCCATTGGCTGATTGGCCCACCGCTATCGCAGGCAAGCCAGCTCCCACACTGACCTCATTTCAACTTCAAGCGTTGCTTAGCGTTCGTGTACGTAAGTGCCTGGCGCCGCCTCAGCTGCGGTGTAGGTCTTGTTCCCCAAGCTCGTAGGCGCCTTCTTCAGCTTGCCGGCCCGATCCGCCTGCCATGCCTGCCAGTGCAGCCACCAGGAATCGGTGTGTTTGGTAGCGTTTTCCTGCCATTCCAGCGCCGTTCCCGACAAGCCTTCGCTGGTCTGGTAGCGCGCCTTGGGGTTGCCCGGCGGGTTGAGGATGCTCTGGATATGCCCGCTGCTGGACAGCACGAATTCCACTTTGCCACCGAACAACTGCGCCGACTTGTAGCAAGACTGCCACGGCGTGATGTGGTCATTGGTGCCCGCCAGGGAGTAGATGTCGGCGGTCACCTGCTTGAGGTCGATAGGCGTGCCGCACACTTCCAGCGCGTTGGCGCGCACCAGCGGGTTGTTCTTGAACAGCTCGATCAGGTCGCCGTGGAAGGCGGCGGGCAAGCGCGTGGTGTCGTTGTTCCAGAACAGGATGTCGAACACCGGCGGTTCGTTGCCCAGCAGGTAGTTGTTGACCCAGTAGTTCCAGATCAGGTCGTTGGGGCGCATCCAGGCGAACACCTTGGCCATGTCGCGGCCTTCGAGCACGCCGGCCTGGTAGGAATGGCGCTTGGCGGCTTCCAGGGTCTGCTCGTCGACGAACAGCGCCACCTGGGTGTCCAGGGTGGTGTCCAGCACGCTCACCATCAGGGTCAACGCGTTGACCTTCTTCTCCCCCAGCGCCGCATAGTGGCCCAGCAGCGCGGTGCAGGTGATGCCACCCGAGCAGGCGCCGAGCATGTTGATGTCTTTGCTGCCGGTGATCGCGGTGACCACATCCACCGCCTCTTTGAGGGCTTCGATATAGGTCGACAGGCCCCACTCGCGCTGGGCCTTGGTCGGGTTGCGCCAGCTCACGATAAAGGTCTGCTGGCCGTTGCGCAGGCAGAAGCGCGCCAGGCTCTTATCCGGGCTCAGGTCGAATACGTAGAATTTGTTGATCTGTGGCGGCACCACCAGCAGGGGGCGCTCGTGCACCTGTTCGGTGATCGGCTTGTACTGGATCAGCTCCAGCACATCATTGCGAAACACCACCGCGCCTTCGGTGGTGCCCAAGGTCTTGCCCACTTCAAAGGCGCCCATGTTCACCTGGCTCGGCATGCCGCCGTTGTGCACCAGGTCCTTGGCCAGGTGGGACAGGCCGTCGAGCAGGCTCTTGCCGCCGGTTTCGAAGAAGCGTTTGACCGCCGCCGGGTTGGCCGCACTGTTGGTGGGAGCCATGGCTTCGGTCATCAGGTTGATCACGAAGTGACCACGGCTGATGTCCTGTTCCGACAGGTTGCTGTCGCCGATCCAGTCGTGCAGTTCCTTGCGCCAGGCCAGGTAGGTTTGCAGGTAGCGCTTGTAAAGCGGGTTCTGGCTCCAGGCCGGGTCGCTGAAGCGGCGGTCGTCGCCCTCGGGCGCCAACTGCGATTTGCCAAACATGACGTTCTTGAGTTCGACGCCAAAGTGAGCGACGTGTTTGACGCTGTGCAACGGTTGCTTGATGGCTTGGGTCAGCACCATTCTCGCCGAGGCGAGCAAATCCTTTTTCCGTAACGCGATGATCGGGTTCAGCCCCAGGGTGTTTTCCGAGGCCTGGCGTTTCAAGTCATCGTTGCTCTTGTTACTCATCTACGACGCTCCATTGTCCGAAAGACGAGTACCGGGTACCGCTGTGCACCGGGTTTCGATACACAACACAAGCCAGGTACTGCGACTCGGGTGACCGTTGATACCGCATCGTCAAATGCAGGGAACTTGCCAGTTCCATTGGTTACCCGAGTTTAATTTTTTTCGCAAGCAGGCCAATCGTTGGCCACGGGAGAGCGCATTCAAGCAGATGAAATTAGAAAATGCCCTCTAAAGAGCAAGACGCTTGTGTTAGAGCATCAGGCGCACGACCGATTCGCTCGGATCGCGGGTTTTGCCGGCGGCTTTGAGTTCGGCCAGGTAATCGGCCCACAGCGCGTCCTGACGCACGGCCAACTGGTAGAGGTAGTCCCAGGTGAACAACCCGCTGTCATGTCCGTCGTCGAAGGTCAATTTCAGTGCGTACTGACCGGCCGGTTCTACCCGGGTCAGGCGAACGTTGAGCTTGCCGAATTGCAGGATGGGCTTGCCGTGGCCCTGGACCTCGGCGGACGGCGAATGGGTACGCAGCAGCTCGGCGGAGAGTTGGTACACCTCGTCGGGCCCGTAGGTGAGGCCGAGGGTGTTGGAGGTTTTGTGCAGGTTTACGGCAGTGGGGAATTTGGTCATGGCGATAATCCTGAAGAAACCGGCTCAAAAAATGTGGGAGCGGGCTTGCTCGCGAATGCGGTGTGTCAGTCACACAAGTATTG